>JBKBSH010000001.1:0-28405 GCA_046291795.1 Burkholderiaceae bacterium
GCTTTATATCGCCGGCCGCGAGACCGCGAACGGATTCTCGGAACTGAACGATCCAGAAGATCAGGCGGCGCGCTTTTTCGAGCAGGTCAAAGCGCGGCAGGCGGGCGACGAGGAAGCGATGTACTACGACGCCGATTACATCCGCGCGCTCGAATACGGCATGCCGCCTGCGGCCGGCTGCGGCGTGGGTGTCGATCGCTTCGTGATGCTGCTGACCGATGCACCGAGCATTCGTGACGTGCTGCTGTTTCCGCACATGCGGCCCGAGGAGCGCGGATGAGGCTCGACCGCGCGCGCCTGCTGGCGTTGCAGCGACGCCTGCTCGCGCGCGCGGATGTTCCGCCACCGCAGACCTGGGTTGCCGTGCGGATCGCCGAACACGCGATCGGCGTCACGAGCCGCGACATTGCGCGCTTTCTCGCTGCGCGCGAGCCGCGTTGCATGCTGAGCGAACGCGGATTGGAGTTCGTCGCCGAAGGATTCGACTACCGCGATCGCTGCGCCCTGCTCGCCGACGCCGCCTTCCGCCTGCGCGACGAAGGGCTGCTGCAAGGCTGGCGCGACGAGCAGCTCGACGTGCGGCCGCTTGCCGGCGGCGCAGCGCTGGCGACGATCGAGCGCGCAGCGTGCCGCCCACTCGGCATCGCCACCTGCGCCGTGCATCTGAACGCGTTCGCGCGCAACGGCGCGCTTTTCGTCGCTCGACGCGCCGATGACAAGCCGATCGATCCGGGTTTGTGGGACAACCTGGTCGGCGGCATGGTGGGGGCGGGCGAAACCGAGCTCGACGCACTCGCGCGCGAAGCGAAGGACGAAGCGGGCCTCGACCTGGCGGCGCTCGCGCCGACGCGCGGCGGCCTCCTGCGCGAACGGCGCCCGGTGCGCGAGGGTTACCTGATCGAGTCGGTGCAGGTGTTCGATGCCGTGCTGCCCGCGGGGTGCGAGCCGCGCAACGAAGACGGCGAAGTGGCGGCGATCGAGCTGCGCGACGTCGCCGACGTGCTGGCGGCGATCGAGCGCGACGAATTCACGCTCGAAGCGGCGCTGGTGACACTCGACGGCCTGCTGCGGCGGGCGTGATCACCCCGCCTCGTCGATCCACGCCATCTGGATCGCTTCGAGGATTTTCTCGCCCGAGCGCTTCGGATCGTCGGTGAAACCCGGCAGCTCGCACACCCAGCGGTGAAGATCGACGAAGTTGACGTACTGCGGATCGACGTCCGGGTGCCTCTCGGCCAGAGCGATGGCGATTTCGAGCGTATCGGTCCACTTCATCGGCCGCCCTCCTTCGCCTGGTTGATCGTGTATTTGGGAATCTCGATCACGAGGTCCTTGTCCTTCACGGTCGCCTGGCACGACAGGCGCGAAGTCGGCGTCAGCCCCCACGCCTTGTCGAGCAGGTCGTCTTCGTCCTCGTCGCTCGGATCCAGCGTATCGAAACCCTCGCGCACGATCACGTGACACGTCGTGCACGCGCACGACATCTCGCACGCGTGTTCGATCTCGATGTCGTTCGCGAGCAGGTTCTCGCAGATGCTCTTGCCCGGCACCGCTTCGATCGTCGCGCCGGCGGGGCACAGCTCCTCATGGGGCAGAACCTTGATCTTCGGCATGTTCAGTCGGGCAAGACTTCGTCGACGCGTCGCCCCGCGAGCGCGGCCCGGATCGTGCGGTCCATGCGGCGCGCGGCGAACTCCTCGGTGCCCTGCGCGAGCCGGTCGATCGCGGCCTTGATCGCGAGATGATCATCGCCGCGCGCGATGTCGATCAGCTCGCGCAGCAGCCGCTCGACCTGCGCGCGCTCGGCGTCGTCGAGCAGATCGCCGTCGGCGGCGAGCGCGCCCGTCGTCGCCTCGGCCAGGCGTTGCGCCTCGACCTGCTGCTCGCGCAGCGCGCGCGCGGCGACGTCGGTTTCCGCCGCGCCGATCGAGTCCTGCAGCATGCGGGCGATCTCCTCGTCCGTCAGACCGTACGACGGTTTGACGACGATCGACGATTCGACACCGCTCGTCGTCTCGCGCGCCGCAACCGACAGCAGACCGTCGGCGTCGACCTGGAACGTCACGCGGATGCGTGCGGCGCCGGCCGCCATCGGCGGAATGCCGCGCAGTTCGAAGCGCGCGAGCGAGCGGCAGTCCGACACCAGTTCGCGCTCGCCCTGCACGACGTGGATCGCCATCGCGGTCTGGCCGTCGCGGAAGGTCGTGAACTCCTGCGCGCGTGCGATCGGGATCGTCGAGTTGCGGGGGATGATCTTCTCGACCAGTCCGCCCATCGTCTCCAGCCCGAGCGACAGGGGGATCACGTCGAGCAGCAGCCAGTCGTCGCCCGGCGCGTGATTTCCGGCGAGCAGATTGGCCTGCATCGCCGCGCCGAGCGCGACGACCTTGTCCGGATCGATGTCGATCAGCGGCTCCTGCCCGAACAGATCGGCCACTGCCTTGCGCACGTGCGGCATGCGCGTGGCCCCGCCGACCATCACCACACCCTTGATGTCGGCGGGCTTCAGCCCTGCGTCGCGCAGCGCGCGGCGCGCGGCGTCGAGCGTCTTCTGCACCAGGTGCTGCGTCATTCCGGCAAACGTGTCGCGCTTGATCGTGAGGTTGACCCAGCGACCGTCGCTCAGACGCGCCTGGATCGTCGCGCTGTCTCGGGTCGACAGCGCTTCCTTCGCCGCACGCGCCTTAACCGTCAGCAGGCTTGCGTCCTCGGGCGGCAGCAGCGACAGACCGGCCTGTTCGAGCACCCAGCAATACAGGCGGTGATCGAAGTCGTCACCGCCCAGCGCGGTGTCGCCGCCGGTGGAGAGCACTTCGAACACGCCCTTGGTCAGCTTGAGGATCGAGATGTCGAAGGTCCCGCCACCGAGGTCGTAGACCGCGTAGACGCCTTCGGCGGCGTTGTCGAGCCCGTAGGCGAGCGCCGCCGCGGTCGGCTCGTTCAGCAACCGCAGCACGTTCAGCCCCGCCAGGCGCGCCGCGTCGCGCGTGGCCTGCCGCTGCGCGTCGTCGAAGTACGCCGGCACGGTCACGACCGCGCCGACCAGTTCTCCGCCGAGGGCCGCCTCGGCGCGCTCGCGCAGGACCTTGAGGATCTCGGCCGACACTTCGACCGGGCTCTTGACCCCCGCGACGGTGCGGATCTGCAGCATCCCCGGCGCGTCGACGAAGTCGTACGGCAGGTTCTCGACGTGCTCGACGTCCTTGACGCCGCGACCCATGAAGCGCTTGACCGACACGATCGTGTTGCGCGGGTCGGCCGCCTGATGCGCGAGCGCCTCGGTGCCCACTTCGACGCTGCCGTCGGCGCGATAACGAACGACCGAAGGCAGCAGCGCCCGGCCCTGGGCGTCCTCGAGCACGACGGAGATGCTGTTGCGCACGGTGGCGACCAGTGAATTGGTCGTCCCGAGGTCGATGCCCACCGCCAGCCGCCGCTCGTGTGGCGCGGGCGACATGCCGGGCTCGGCGATCTGCAGCAGCGCCATCGGTCAGGCCGCCTCGGCTTCGGCCGCGGCGACTTCCTCGCCGAACTTCTCGATGAACATCAGCTGCCGCACCAGTGCAGCCGCGCGAGGGTAGTCGTGCAGCCCGTCCAGCGCGTCGGACAGCGCGGCGAGCGTCTCGTCGCGCAGGCGATCGACTTCGTCGCGCAGCCGCGCAAGCGACGCCGGTTCGCGGTCGCTGCGCGCCGCTACGAGCGCCTCGCGAAGCTCGAGCTGCCGCATGAGGAACTCAGGCGGCATCGCCGTGTTCGACTCGGCGGCAATCGGCGCGCCGTGGCGTTCGCACAAGTAGGCCGCGCGCCTCAGCGGCGAGCGCAACGTCTGGAAAGCTTCGTTGGCGCGGGTCGCCCACTGCATCGCGACGCGCCTCTCCGCCGCCGACCCGGCGGCGAAGCGGTCGGGATGCACCTGTTCCTGCACCCGCCGGTACGCGCGCTCGAGCGCGTCGGCGTCGACCGCGAAACGCGGTTCGATGCCGAACAGGGCGAAGTGATCCGGAGCGCGTGTCGTCACTGGAGTCGGGGGAAAAGGGACAGCCGCTCGGAACGCAGCCGCCGCGAACGGGCCGACCGCGCCGGCCCGGGGGAGTTCAGACGTTGAACGACTCGCCGCAGCCGCAGCGGTTCTTCTCTTTCGGGTTGTTGAATCGGAACCCCTCGTTCAGACCTTCGCGCACGAAGTCGAGTTCGGTACCGTCGATGTAGGCGAGGCTCTTCGGATCGACCAGGATGCGCACGCCGTGGCTTTCGAACTGCCTGTCGTCGGGGTTCGCCGCGTCGGCGTACTCGAGTTTGTACGCCATGCCGGAGCACCCCGTCGTCCGCACGCCGACGCGCAAGCCGATGCCCTTGCCGCGCTTCTTGATGAAGTCGGCGACGTGTCGCGCCGCGCGTTCCGTCATCGTCACTGCCATCGTGTTCTCCATCGCGAGCTAGGCGGCCGCCTTCTGTTCGGCGGACTCGTCGAGTCCGTGCTTGCGCCGATAGTCCTTGATCGCGGCCTTGATCGCATCTTCGGCCAGGATCGAGCAGTGGATCTTGACCGGCGGCAATGCCAGCTCCTCCGCGATCTGGGTGTTCTTCAGCTGCATCGCCTGGTCGAGTGTCTTGCCCTTGACCCACTCGGTCACCAGCGACGACGAGGCGATCGCCGAGCCGCATCCGTAGGTCTTGAAGCGCGCGTCCTCGATGACACCCTGCGCGTTGACCTTGATCTGCAACTTCATCACGTCGCCGCACGCTGGCGCGCCGACCATGCCGGTGCCGACGCTGTCGTCGCTTCTGTCGAACGACCCGACGTTGCGCGGGTTCTCGTAGTGGTCGATGACCTTTTCGCTGTACGCCATGACTTGCCTCTCGATTTCGATTGTGACGCGCCGCGCTAGTGCGCCGCCCATTGAACGGCGTTCAGATCGACGCCGTCCTTGTACATCTCCCAGAGCGGGGACATGTCGCGCAGCTTCGCGACCTTGCGCCTGACGAGGTCGACCGTGTAGTCGATCTCCTCCTGGGTGGTGAAGCGCCCGACGGTGAAGCGGATCGAGCTGTGCGCCAGTTCGTCGCTGCGCCCCAGCGCGCGAAGCACGTACGAAGGCTCCAGGCTCGCCGACGTGCACGCCGAACCCGACGAGACCGCAACGTCCTTGATCGCCATGATCAGCGACTCGCCCTCGACGTAGTTGAAGCTGACGTTGAGGTTGTGGGGCACGCGCCGTTCCATGTCGCCGTTGAGGAAGACCTCTTCGATCTCCGACAGCCCCTTCCACAGGCGGTCCCGCAGCATGCGAATACGCTCGTTCTCGGTCGCCATTTCCGCCTTTGCGATGCGGAAGGCTTCGCCCATGCCGACGATCTGGTGCGTCGGCAGCGTACCGGAGCGAAGTCCCCGCTCGTGGCCGCCGCCGTGCATCTGCGCTTCCAGCCGCACACGCGGCTTGCGCCGGACGTACAGCGCACCGATACCCTTCGGTCCGTAGGTCTTGTGTGCAGAGAACGACATGAGGTCGACCTTCAGCTTCTGCAGGTCGATCTCGACCTTGCCGGTCGCCTGCGCGGCATCGACGTGAAAGACGATGCCGCGGCTGCGACAGATCTCGCCGATCGCAGGGATGTCCTGAATCACGCCGATCTCGTTGTTCACGTACATGACCGACACCAGCGTCGTGTCCGGCCGCAGCGCCGCCTCGAGCGCTTTCAGGTCGAGCAGTCCATTGCTGTCGACGTCGAGATACGTGACCTCGAAGCCTTCGCGCTCCAGCTCGCGCATCGTGTCGAGCACCGCTTTGTGCTCGGTTTTCACGGTGACGAGATGTTTGCCCTTGTCCTTGTAGAAATGCGCAGCACCTTTCAGCGCCAGGTTGTCCGACTCGGTCGCGCCGGACGTCCAGATGATCTCGCGCGGATCCGCGTTGACCAGCGCGGCAACCTGCTCTCGCGCGGTCTCGACTGCCTTTTCGGCCACCCAGCCGAACGCGTGGCTGCGCGACGCCGGGTTGCCGAAATGCTCGCGCAGCCACGGGATCATCGCGTCGACGACGCGCGGGTCGACAGGGGTCGTCGACGAGTTGTCGAGGTAGATCGGGAGCTTCATGCGGTGTTCCCTAGCTGGTGACGGTTTGCGGTTTCGGGGCGGTGGGCGCGCGCCGCGTCGGACGCGTATCGCGCAGCACGCTCGCCAGCGTGCCCTGCTGCGCGAGCCGCTCCTTCTGCTGGTCCACGAGGTCCTGCAGGGACACGGAATCCAGAAAGTCCACCATGTGACGATTCAGGTTGGCCCACAGGTCGTGGGTCATGCAGCGCTGGTCGTTATCGCAGTTTTCCTTGCCGCCGCATTGTGTTGCGTCAATCGGCTCGTCCACGGCGAAGATGATGTCGGCGACCGAGATGTCGGCCGCTGGCCTGCCCAGCGTATAGCCGCCGCCGGGGCCGCGCGTGCTCTCGACCAGCGCGTGTCTGCGGAGTTTGCCAAACAACTGTTCCAGATACGATAGAGAGATTTTCTGCCGCTGGCTGATCCCCGCGAGCGTCACGGGGCCGTTGTGCTGCCGCAGCCCGAGGTCGATCATCGCCGTCACCGCGAAACGTCCTTTGGTCGTCAAGCGCATCGTGTCACCTCTGCGGTTCGGTCGACCGGGGCGGCGCGAGCGTTCCGCGGACGATCCGCGCGCCGATTCCCGATCAGTGCGGTCGGAATCGTAGCTAATCCGAGTATTTCGGTCAACAAATCTCTCGGACTGCCCGCAAGCGCCGATTGGATATCCTCCCGCGCTCACCATGGAGGCCGCGTTGTCCACCGCGACACGCTTCAGCGACTACGTACCCGCCACCCCGTGCACCCTTTGCGGAGCGCGTGAAGGCACCCTCGTCGAAACCAAGGACAGGCGCGGCGCGCCGATGAATGTCACGTGTTGCCGCCACTGCGGCCTGACCTATGTCGATCCGCTTCCCAGCGCGGCAGAATTGGCCCGCTTCTATGCCGAGCGCTATCGGCGCGAGTACAAGTCGGCCGAGACCCCGTCGATCCGACACGTCATCCGCGCCGGCCGGGTCGCGCTGGAGCGGTTCCGGACGGTCGCTTTGCTGGCGCAGCCGCCCGCGCGCGTGCTCGATTGCGGCGCCGGCGGCGGCGAATTCGCCTACCTGCTGACGAGCCGAGGCTATCGACTGACCGGCATCGAGCCGAACGACGGATACCGCGAGTTCGCACGTGCCGAATACGGCGTCGACCTGCGACCCGGAACGCTCGACGACGCGGCGTTCGCGGACGCGGAGTTCGATCTGATCACGATCTTCCACGCGCTCGAACACTTTCGAGACCCGCGGTCGGGGCTGGCCAAACTCTCGACCTGGCTCAAGCCCGGCGGGCATCTGTATGTCGAAGTTCCGAACGCGCTCGCCGAGGTGAGTTCCCCATCGAATCTGTATCACTACGCCCATCTGTTCTATTTCGCGCCCGCTCCGCTCATCCGGCTCGCCGGCTCGGCGGGGCTCGTGCCGTTGCTGGTCGACGCAGCGCCGTCGAAGGCGAATCTGACCGCCGCGTTTCGCCGTGCCGACGGAGCGGCGGCCGGCCCGATGGAGCCATCCGCTCATGCGCATGTAGTCGAGGCGAACCGTCGGCGGACGCTCCGCCGCTACCTGCTGAGCGGGTCGACGTGGGTCGGCGCCGCGAATCGGCTGTGGGCGCGTGCGCAGGAGAAGCGTGCTTCGCGCGCGGGCCGATCGGCACGCGCCACGCTGGACGCGCTGTACGAAAAGGAGGCGCCGCGGACCGGCCGCGGCGCCGGCTAGCGCAGAACTTCTTGGCGGACCGCGCCAGCTAGGCGGCCGCGTACATCGTCGCGCGCTTGCGCACGACCTCAAGCAGGCCCTGGCACGCGTCCTCGACGTAGTCGAGGACGGTGTTGAATCCTTCCGGACCGCCGTAGTAGGGGTCGGGCACCGTCGCCGCGTCGTGTTCTCCGGCGAAACGCATCAGCAGGTGCAGCTTGTGCTTGTACGCACGCGGGCACTGCTGCTGCAGCAAAGCGAGGTTCTCCCAGTCCATCGCCAGGATCAGATCGAACTCACGGAAGTCGTCCTGCGTGATCTGACGCGCACGCAGGTCGCCGAGCTCGTAGCCGCGCTTGCGGGCGGCCTGCTGGGCCCGTACGTCGGGCGGCTCTCCGACGTGATACGCATGCGTGCCCGCGGACTCGATGTGAACACTGCCCTCGAGGCCCGCCTCGCGCACCATCTTCCTGAACACGCCTTCCGCCGTCGGCGAACGGCAGATGTTGCCCATGCAGACGAAAAGTACTTTGGTCATCTCTAACGCGCCTTTCTGTTCGGGCCCGCGTTGTGCCTGCCCGGCCAATCGTCGACGGGCACGCACGCCCGACGACATCCACTTTCCAAGTCAAGAGTTCCAACGTCTCAACGCCCGGTTCGGAAGACCGGCGATGCCGACGGAAGTTCAAATCTCGTCCGCCCGCAACGCCGACCGACCCTGCATCCGCGAAGCCCCGCTGCGGCCGTGCTACGCGGCCCTTTCGGCCACGACCGCGGGCACGACGTCGCGCATGCCGCCCGCACCGAACACCCGTTCCTTCAACGCAGCCAGCTGGTCGCGCACCCTGGCCGCCTTTTCAAACTCGAGGTTCTTCGCGTGATCGAACATCAGCTTCTCGAGCCGTTTGATCTCGCGCGCGATCTGCTTTTCGTTCATCACTTCGTAGTCGGCGACCTCGCTCGCCGCCCTCAGCTCCGCGCGCGTCGCGCCCGACTCGTAAACGCCGTCGATCAGCTCGCGCACCTGCTTGTGAACTCCGCGCGGGACGATCCCGCGCTCCTGGTTGAAGCGCATCTGCTTGGCGCGGCGGCGGTTCGTCTCGTCGATCGCGGCACGCATCGAGTCGGTCACCTGGTCCGCGTACAGGATCGCCGTCCCGTTCAGGTGCCGAGCCGCGCGGCCGATCGTCTGGATCAGCGACCGCGTCGAACGCAGGAAACCTTCCTTGTCGGCGTCGAGGATCGCGACCAATGACACCTCGGGCAGATCGAGCCCTTCGCGCAGCAAATTGATGCCGACCAGCACGTCGAATACGCCCGCGCGCAGATCGCGGATGATCTCGACCCGCTCGACCGTATCGACGTCCGAATGCAGGTAGCGCACCTTGACGCCGTGATCGGCCAGGTACGCGGTCAAGTCCTCCGCCATCCGCTTGGTCAGCGTCGTGATCAGCACGCGCTCGCGGCGCGCCACACGCAGCCCGATCTCGGAGAGCAGATCGTCGACCTGCGTTCGCGCGGGGCGGACCTGCAGTTGCGGATCGACCAGCCCCGTCGGCCTCACGACCTGTTCGACGATCTGCGACGAACGGCCGGTCTCGAACTCGGCCGGTGTCGCCGAGACGAAGATGCAGCGTCGCATCTTGCGCTCGAACTCGTCGAAGCGCAGCGGACGGTTGTCGAGCGCCGACGGCAGCCGGAATCCGTACTCGACCAGGGTCTCCTTGCGCGCCCGGTCGCCGCGGTACATGCCGCCCAGTTGCGGGATCGTGACGTGCGACTCGTCGATGATCATCAGCGCGTCGGCCGGCAGGTAGTCGATCAGCGTCGGCGGCGGTTCGCCGGGCCGCGCGCCGGACAGGTGACGCGTGTAGTTCTCGATGCCCTTGCAGAAGCCGAGCTCGTTCATCATCTCGAGGTCAAAGCGCGTCCGCTGTTCGAGCCGTTGCGCCTCGACGAGCTTGCCCTGCGCGACGAACCATTCGACGCGTTCCTTGAGCTCGACCTTGATGTCCTCGATCGCGCGCAGCACCGTCTGCCGCGGCGTCACGTAGTGCGACGACGGATAGACGGTGAAACGCGGGATCTTCTGCCGGATCTTGCCGGTCAGGGGATCGAAGAGCTGCAGGCTGTCGATCTCGTCGTCGAACAGCTCGACGCGAACCGCGAGTTCCGCGTGTTCGGCCGGAAAGATGTCGATCGTCTCGCCCCGCACGCGGAAGGTGCCGCGCGCGAACTCGGTTTCGTTGCGGCGATACTGCATCGACGTCAGCCGCGCGATCACGTCGCGCTGGCCCATCCGGTCCTTCACGCGCAGCGTCAGCACCATCGCGTGATAATCGGACGGATTGCCGATTCCGTAGATCGCCGAAACCGTCGCGACGATCACGGTGTCGCGGCGCTCGAGCAGCGATTTGGTCGCCGACAGTCGCATCTGCTCGATGTGCTCGTTGATGCTGCTGTCCTTCTCGATGTACAGGTCGCGCGATGGAACGTACGCCTCGGGCTGGTAATAGTCGTAGTAGGAGACGAAATACTCGACCGCGTTGTTGGGGAAGAACTCGCGCATCTCCGAGTACAGTTGCGCCGCCAACGTCTTGTTGGGCGCGAGTATCAGGGTGGGCACTCCGATCCGCGCGATGACGTTCGCCATCGTGTACGTCTTGCCCGAACCGGTGACCCCCAGCAGCGTCTGGAAAGCAAGCCCGTCGCGCAGCCCCTCCGTCAACCGTTCGATGGCCTCGGGCTGGTCGCCCGCGGGCTCGAACGGCTTGAAGAGCTGAAACGGGGAGGCTGGAAAGGTCGCGTACACGGCGCTATTGCGGCGCAGTATGCTGCCGCGAAGCGCGCATTCTAGTCGGCGCGCCCGCAAAAGCCTAGTCCCGCGCTGACGGACGACTAGAGCAACCTCTTTGCAAAATCAAACACTTATGAACATGGACGGGGACGACGCGCCTGACGATCCTAGTCCGCCGATTCCCCCTCCCAACGACCTTGGCAGGGCCGAGCAGGGTTGCCAAACGCGGACCGCCCCAGCTGGGCAGGGCCGCTTCGCTGCAGTGCACGTGTAGACTGCACCCCGCAACGGCCGATCCGCCCCGCTCGGCCAGCCGCCGCCACCTCCGACCCTCCTTTCCTATGACGCAAGCCCTATTCGCCGGGACCGAACTCGCGCCGCGCGACCCGATCCTCGGTCTTACCGAAGCCTTCAATGCTGACCCGCGTCCCACCAAGGTGAACCTGGGCGTCGGGGTTTATACGAACGACGAGGGCAAGATCCCGTTGCTGCAGGCGGTGCGCGCCGCCGAGGAAGCCTTGGTCAAGGGCGGCGCACCGCGCGGCTACCTGCCGATCGAGGGTATCCCCGCCTACGATGCCGCCGTGCAGAGGCTCCTGTTCGGCGCCGACTCGGCGTTGCTCGCCTCCGGCCGGCTCGTAACGGCACAGGCTCTGGGCGGCACGGGGGCGCTGAGAATTGGCGCGGACTTTCTGAAGCGGATCCTTTCCAACGCGCCTGTTCTGATCAGCGACCCGAGTTGGGAGAACCACCGCGCGCTGTTCGAAGCGGCGGGCTTCAAGGTTGGCACCTACCCCTACTACGACGCCGCCACCCAAGGCCTCGACTTCGACGGCATGCTTGCCGCGTTGGGATCGGCAGCCCCTGACACGATCGTCGTTTTGCACGCCTGCTGCCACAACCCGACCGGGGTCGACCTGTCGCCCGATCAGTGGCGCAAGGTCGTCGAGATCGCCCGCGGGCGGCAGCTCGTCCCGTTCCTCGACATGGCCTATCAGGGCTTCGCCGAGGGCATCGACGCCGATGGCGCCGCCGTGCGCCTGTTCGCGGAGTCCGGGCTGCCCGTCTTCATCGCCAGCTCGTTCTCGAAGTCGTTTTCGCTGTACGGCGAACGCGTAGGCGCGCTGACGATCGTCACCTCGAGCAAGGACGAGGCCACGCGCGTGATGAGCCAACTCAAGCGCGTGATCCGAGCCAGCTACTCGACGCCGCCGACGCACGGCGCGAGCCTGGTCGCTGCCGTGCTCAACGATCCGCGATTGCGCGCGCTGTGGGAACAGGAACTCGGCGAGATGCGCGAGCGGATCAAGCGGATGCGCAGCGCGCTGGTCGAAGGACTGAGAGCCCGCGGCGTTGCGCGCGACATGTCCTTCATGCTGCGACAGCGCGGCATGTTCTCCTATTCCGGATTGACCGCGGCCCAGGTCGAACGGCTGCGAAACGAGTTCGGCGTCTATGCGGTCTCGACCGGACGCATCTGCGTGGCCGCGCTGAACACGAAGAACATCGATCCGGTGTGCGACGCGATCGCGGCCGTGCTGCGCGGCTGAGTCGCGGTTTGAACGCGCGCGCGCACTCGATATAATCGCCCGCTCTTTCCCCGATAGCTCAGTCGGTAGAGCGACGGACTGTTAATCCGCAGGTCCCTGGTTCGAGTCCAGGTCGGGGAGCCAGAAATGTCAAAGGGCTGCGTCCACGCAGCCCCTTTTTTCCCCACGCTCGGGCTCCTGCGGCTCAGGTCGAGAAATCCGTCGCAGGCGACTTTCCGTGCGTCGTCGGTGCACCCTCGGAACCCTCGGCTCCCTCGAAAAGCAGGCTGGCCGCGGTGATCTTCACTCGCACGCGGATGCGATGCGGCCGGCCGAGCATCATTCGAACGGCCGGATCGTCGATCTCGACGTCCCGGTAGATGTCGATGCGATGCTCGAGTCCGGCGCGCGCCAGTGTCTGCGCCGCTTTGTGGCACAACTCGCCGAGCGTGATGTCGTCGGGGACCTTCGCCATGGCGCGAAGCATACCGGCATCGAATGATCGATGCAGGAGCCAGGTCAAACGTAGTGCGCCGATGCCGTAAAGCGAATAACGGGAGTGCGGAACGCAGGCCGGCAACAGCAAAGCCGAGGCGGACGTCTCTGTCGCTGACGGCGCACCGGACTTCGCTCGCCGCGAATGTGGCTTCAGGCGGCGAGCGCCTGCGCGAGATCGCGCGTCAGGTCGTCGACGGCTTCGAGGCCCACGGCGATTCGGATCAGTCCTTCGCCGATGCCGGCACGCTCGCGCGCTTCCTCGCTCAGCCGGCCGTGCGTCGTCGTCGCCGGGTGGGTGATCGTCGTGCGCGTGTCGCCGAGGTTCGCGGTGATCGACATCAGTCTGACGGCATCGATGACGCGCCAAGCGCGAGCCCGGCGCGCCTGCGGCGAGTCGCCGCGCACCTCGAAGCTGACCACCGCCCCCGCCGCGGCCTGCTGGCGCCGCGCCAGCGCATACTGCGGGTGGGATTCCAGGCCCGGGAAGTGCACGCGCTCGACCTCGGGCCGCGCCGCGAGCCAGCGCGCGAGCGCGAGCGCGGCGTCCGACTGCGCGCGCATGCGCAGACCGAGCGTTTCGAGCCCCTTGAGCACGACCCAGGCATTGAACGGAGACAGGCTCGGCCCGGTCGTGCGCAGCACCGGCAGCACGGCGTCGCGGACCAGTTCGCGTCGCCCCACGATCGCACCACCGAGTACGCGCCCGTGTCCATCCAGATACTTGGTCGCCGAGTGGATCACCAGATCGACGCCGAACTCGAGCGGCCGCTGCAGCGCCGGGGTACACAAGCAGTTGTCGACGACGGTCAAGGCACCGGCGGCCTTGCCGGCCGCGGCGAACGCCTGCAGGTCGACGATTTCCATCAGCGGATTCGACGGCGTTTCGCAAAAAAGCAGCTTCGTCTTCGGAGTCGCCGCGGCGCGCCACGCGGCCGGGTCGGTTGCGCTCACGAAAGTCGTCTCGATACCGAAGCGTGCAAGCACGCCCGAGAACAGCTGCACGGTCGCCCCGAAGACGTTCGCCGCGCACAGCACGTGGTCGCCCGCACGCAAGGTCGCGAGGCAGGTCGCCAGGATCGCCGCCATGCCCGAGCTCGTCGCGAGGCAGTCCTCGCCGCCTTCGAGCGACGCAAGCCGCCGCTCGAACATGCGCACGGTGGGGTTCGAGAAGCGCGAGTAGACGAATCCTTCTTCGCTGCCGGCGAACCGCGCCGCGGCCTGCGCAGCGTTTTCGAACACGAAGCTGGAGGTCAGGAACAGCGCTTCGCTGTGTTCGTTGAACGGTGTGCGCGCCGTGCCGGCGCGGATCGCGCGTGTGTCGAATTCGAAGTCATCCGTGGCCATAAACAGAAAACCCGCTGGCAGCGCCGAGCGGGTTCCGGAGGACCGTCCCTCGCTTTAGCTGCATTTGTTAGGCGCCCGCAAGCTGAGCTCAAATCGGCGCGACACGCGGATTCTAGTCGGTCGTCTGGTCGGCCTCAACCCGCCTTCATGCATCGACCGGTTCGATCGCGAGGCTCAGTTGCGACCGCGGCGCGTCGTCCTGCGGTTGCGGCGCCAGGCGAGCGCGCTCGATGCGATCGAGGTACTCGGGTGTCACGTCGCCGGTGATGTAGATGCCGTCGAAACACGACGCCTCGAAGTTCGTCAGCCGCGGATTGCAGTCGCGCACGGCGCGCTTGAGGTCCTCGAGCCGCTGGTAGACCAGCGCATCGGCGCCGATCTCGCGGCGAATCGCTTCGTCGTCGCGCGAGGCCGCGATCAGTTCGGAGCGCGTCGGCATGTCGATGCCGTAGACGTTCGGATACCGCACCGGTGGTGCCGCCGACGCGAAGTAGACGCGGCGCGCGCCGGCGTCGCGTGCCATCTGCACGATCTCGTGGCTGGTCGTCCCGCGCACGATCGAGTCGTCGACGAGCAGCACGTTCTTGCCCTTGAACTCCACGCCGATCGCGTTGAGCTTCTGCCGCACCGATCTCTTGCGCACTGCCTGCCCGGGCATGATGAACGTGCGGCCGATGTAGCGATTCTTGATGAAGCCCTCGCGGTAGCTCAGATTCAGCTTGTTCGCGAGCTGCATCGCCGCCGGCCGGCTCGAGTCCGGGATCGGCATCACCACGTCGATGTCGCCGAGGGGGATGCGCGCCCGCACCTGCTCGGCGAGGTACTCGCCCAGCCGCAGCCGCGCGCCGTACACGGAGACGCCGTCCATCAGCGAGTCCGGCCGCGCCAGGTACACGTACTCGAAGATGCACGGGTTCAGACTCGGATTCTGCGCGCACTGCTGGCTGTAGAAGCGCTGGTCGAAGTCGATGAAGATCGCCTCGCCGGGTGCCACGTCGCGGACGAGGCGAAAGCCCATGCCTTCGAGCGCAACCGACTCGGAGGCGACCATGTATTCGGTCCCGAGGTCGGTCTCCTGCACACCAAAGCACAGCGGCCGGATGCCGAACGGATCGCGGAACGCGAGCAGCCCGTAACCGGCGATCTCGGCGACCACGGCATACGAGCCGCGGACGCGCCGATGCACCCCCGCGACGGCCTTGAAGATCGCCGCCGGATCGAGCGACAGCCCCTCGCTGACCAGCTGCAACTCGTGCGCGAGGACGTTCAACAGCACTTCGGAATCGGAGTTGGTGTTGATGTGCCGCCGGTCGATGCGGAACATCTCGTCCTTCAACTGCTCCCAGTTCGTCAGATTGCCGTTGTGCGCGAGCATGATCCCGAACGGGGCGTTCACGTAGAACGGCTGCGCTTCCTCGGCGCTGATCGGCGAGCCCTGCGTCGGATAACGCACCTGCGCGATGCCCGAGTTGCCGGGCAGCGAGCGCATGTTCCGGGTACGGAACACGTCGCGGACCAGACCGCTGCCCTTGTGCATGCGAAAGCGATTGCCGTCCGCGGTCGCGATGCCTGCGGCGTCCTGCCCGCGGTGCTGCAGCAGCTGCAGTGCGTCGTACAGCAACTGGTTGACCGGCGTGGTGGCAACGACGCCGACGATTCCGCACATGGTGATCCCCTGGCTAGCGCTGCGCCGGCCGCGCGAAGGATTCGGGCAGGTACGGCGATGCGAATCGTACCGCCGCTTCGATCGGCGGCAAAAGCGCGGACTCGCGCCACAGCGGCTGGCGCGCCGCCGACGTGCCGCTGACGAAGAAGACGACCGCCAGCACGATCAGCACGGCGCGCGTGACGCCGAACAGCGCGCCGAGCGCGCGGTCCGCAGCCGACAGCTTCGCCGCTTCGAGGAGCCGCCGAACGATCCAGCCGGCGAGGGCGCCGACGAAGACGCTGGCGACGATGATCGCGAGCGCGCCGATGCCCGTTCGCAGCGCCGGCACCGGCACGTCGAACGGCAATCGCAGGCCGAGGTCGACCGAGTACCGCAGCGCCAGCACGATGCCGACCACCCAGCCCGCCACTGCCAGCGCTTCGCGCACGAAGCCGCGCAAGATCCCGAGCAGCACCGATGCTGCGAGCACGCCGACGATCACCCAATCGAGCGGGTTCATACTCAACCGGCAACGACGCTCGCGTCGATGCCCATCGCGCGCAGCCGCGCGCGAGCGCGTTCGGCCTCGTCGCGCGTCGCATAGGGTCCGAGGCGAACGCGGAAGCGCACACCGTCCTTGGTGTCGGTGCGTTCGGTGAACGACGGGAAGCCGGCTTTCTTCAAACGCTCGACCAACTCATGCGCCGCGGATTCGCTGCCGAGCGCCGCGGCCTGCAGCAGGTACTTGCCGCTCGCGGCGGGGGCCGCCGCGCTCGCCACCGTCGTCTTGCCTTCGAGCAGGTCGCGCGCGCGTCTTTCCTCCGTGGCGCGATCGGCGGCCTTTGTGGTCGGCGACCCGGACGGCCTGGCGGGCGCTTTCACGCTGCCCTTGTCGGCCGGTCTGTCGGGCGTTTCCGTCCGCTCCGCCTTGGCGGCAGGCTCGCGCCGGCTTTCCTCGTTCGGTGCCGCGTCGGGCAGCGGCGCCGCCGGTACCGGCGGCGTCCGCCGGCGGCAACGCCAGGCGCGGCGAAAATGGCGTCTTGTCGCTCGGAATGTCGATCGGGATCGCGTCCGGGATCGGGCGCGGTTCTTTGTCGAGCAGCATCGGCAACACGACCGCGACCGCGACCAGCAGCGCCGCAGCACCGATCAGACGGCGCCGCGCACGGACGCGCAGCGCGGCTGTCGGGTCGGCGCGCCCGGCGTCGCCGTCGTCGCCCGCGCTTGCGCGTCTGGCCGAGGGTACGGCGTCACGCGCTTGCGCATCGGCGCGTCGCCAGAACCGCCAACCCATCAGCAATCCATCCCTTCGTTCACTGCCTCGATGACTCGCGCGCGCGCATCGCGCCGGCCACGGTGAAGAAACTTCCGAAGACGAGAATCCTAGCATCGCCGCTCGCGGCGGCGAGCGCTGCGCGATAGGCGTCCTCGATCGAAGCGTGGAGCTTGAGCGGCGCTTCCACACCGCGCGCGCGGGCCGCCGCGTGCAGGTATTGAGCGATCGTCCAGACATCGCTGCCTCGTTCGCCGGGCGTCGGCGCGATGTGCCAGTGATCGATGCGATCGAACACCTCGGCGATCACGCCTTCGATGTCCTTGTCGCGCAGCATGCCGAAGACCGCGTGCGTCTGCGGGTAGAAGCCCATCGCGTCGAGGTTCGCCGCGGTCACGGCCGCCGCGTGCGGGTTGTGCGCGACGTCGAGGATCACCGCGGGCCGTCCGGGCAGCACCTGGAAGCGCCCGACGATCTGGACCGTCAGCAGACCTTGCCGCACCGCCTGCTGGCCGACGGGAAGCCGGTGCGTCAGCGCCTCGAGCGCGGCCAGCGCGCCCGATGCGTTGAGCAACTGGCCGGCCCCGCGCAACGCCGGATACGGCAGGCCGCTGCGGCGTTGCACGCGCCCGCGGTACGCCCATTGCTGCCGGTCGCCCGCATGGTCGAAGTCGCGGCCGGACAGCCACAGATCGGCGCCGAGCTTCGTCGCCACGCCGATCAGCGATGCCGGCGGGTCCGGATCGCAGCAGCTCGCCGGGCGCCCGCCGCGGTAGATGTGCGCCTTCTCGAAGCCGATGTGCTCGCGCGTCGGCCCGAGGTAGTCGATGTGATCCAGCGCGATCGAAGTCACGATCGCGCAGTCGGCGTCGACGATGTTGACCGCGTCGAGCCGTCCGCCGAGACCGACTTCGAGCACCAGCGCATCGAGCCGCGCCTTAGCAAACAGCCGCAACGCCGCGAGCGTCGTGAACTCGAAGTAGGTCAGAGACGTGTCGCCGCGCGCGGCCTCGACGGCCTCGAACTGCTCGATCAGCGAAGCATCGCCGACCTCGACGCCGTCGATCTTCACCCGTTCGTTGAAGCGCAGCAGATGCGGCGACGTATACAGTCCGACGCGATATCCGGCCGCGCGCAGGATGCTGTCGAGCATCGCGCAGGTCGAGCCTTTGCCGTTGGTTCCGCCGACGACGAAGACCGGGCAGTCGAACCGCAGGTCGAGCCGCTCGGCGACGGCCCGCACGCGGTCGAGCGTCAGATCGATCGGCCGGTGATGCAGTCGCTCGATGCGCGCAAGCCACGCGTCCAGCGTGGCCGGAAGGGCGTCCATCAGCGGGAGACCGAAAATCAGATTGCCGGCCACACAGCGGCCGGCGTTCGTCCTGCGCTATGCAATCGCGTCGGCAGGCTGCCTGAGCAGCAATGCGATCAGCGTCGCGAGCCGGTCGCGCAGCTCGCGCCGGTCGACGATCATGTCGATCGCTCCCTTTTGCAGCAGAAACTCGGCGCGCTGGAAGCCTTCGGGCAGCTTCTCGCGCACGGTCTGCTCGATCACGCGCGGGCCGGCGAAGCCGATCAGGGCCCTCGGCTCGGCGATCACGATGTCGCCCATGAACGCGAAGCTCGCCGACACGCCGCCCATCGTCGGATCGGTGAGCACCGAGATGAAGGGCAGCTTCGCTTCGCCGAGCCTGGCGATCATCGCTGTGGTCTTGGCCATCTGCATCAGCGACAGCAGGCCCTCCTGCATGCGCGCACCGCCCGTGGCGGTGATGCAAACGAACGGCACCTTCTGCTCGATCGCCGTCTGGACCCCGCGAACGAACCGCTCGCCGACGACCGAACCCATCGATCCGCCCATGAACTCGAATTCGAAGCACGCGACGACGACCGGCAGCGCGCGGATCGAACCGCCCATCACGACGAGCGCGTCGGTTTCGCCGGTGTCCTGCATCGCCTCCTGCAGTCGCTCCGTGTACTTGCGGCTGTCCTTGAACTTCAGCGCATCGACCGGCAGCACTTCGACACCGATTTCGTAGCGACCCTCGGCGTCGAGCAGCGCATCGAGCCTTTCGCGCGCGCGGATGCGCAGATGGTGGTTGCACTTGGGGCAGACCTGCAGGCTGCGTTCGAGCTCGGCGCTGTAGAGCACGGCTTCGCAGCTCGGGCACTTCGTCCAGACGCCTTCCGGAACGCTCTTGCGCGTGCCGCCCTGCTTGATGCGCGGCGGCAGCAGTTTCTCGATCCAGCTCATGCAGCCTCCTTGACGGTCCCGACCTCGTCGATGGCGCGCCGGACGTCGGTGACCAGCGCGGTGACCGCGTCGACAGCGTGGTCGCGCGTCACTCGCTCCAGTTCCTGGATGATCCGGCTGCCGATCACGACCGCATCGGCGACCCGCGCGATCGCCTTGGCGCTCGCCGCATCGCGGATGCCGAATCCGACCCCGATCGGCACGGCGATCTTCGACTTGATCGCAGGGATCCTGGCTGCGACGCCGGCGACATCGAGGTGGCCGGCGCCGGTGGTGCCCTTCAGGCTCACGTAGTAGACGTAGCCCGAGGCGAGCCGCGCCACGGTTTCGATGCGATCGTCGGTCGACGTCGGCGCAAGCAGAAAAATCGGGTCGATGCCACGCGTGCGCAATTCGGCAGCGAACTCTTCGCACTCTTCCGGCGGATAGTCGACCACCAGGACGCCGTCGACGCCGGCCGTCTGCGCGGCCTGCACGAACTCGCGCCGTCCGAAGCGCTCGATCGGGTTCGCGTAGCCCATCAGCACGACCGGTGTAGCGTCGTCGCCGCGGCGGAACTCGGCGACCATCGCGAGCGTCTGCTTCAGGCCGACGCCGTGCCGGATCGCGCGTTCTGTCGCGCGCTGGATCACCGGGCCGTCCGCCATCGGATCGGAAAACGGCACGCCCAGTTCGATGACGTCGGCACCCGAGCGTGCCAGCGCGTGCATCAGCGGCACGGTGAGCTCGGGCGACGGATCTCCGGCGGCGATGTACGGAATCAGTCCCTTGCGGCCGGCGCGCTTCAGCGCGTCGAATCGTTCCCGGATGCGCGACATCAGCGTCCTTTGCGCCAGGCGAGCGTGGCCTCGCGGCACGACGCGCGGCAAAAGAACTCGAGCCCGCTCGCTTCGGCGACGATGTGCAAGTCCTTGTCGCCGCGGCCGGACAGGTTGACCAACAGCACGTTGTCCTTCGGCAGGGTCGGCGCGAGTTTCACCGCGTAGGCGAGCGCGTGGCTCGACTCGAGCGCGGGGATGATGCCCTCGATGCGACAGCAGTCGTGGAAAGCCTGCAGCGCTTCTTCGTCGGTCGCGCCGACGTATTGCGCTCGCCCGGTGTCCTTCAGCCATGCGTGCTCGGGACCGACGCCCGGGTAGTCGAGCCCGGCCGAAATCGAATGCGTCTCGGTGATCTGGCCATCGTCGTTCTGCAGCAGGTACGTACGGTTGCCGTGCAGCACGCCCGGTGTGCCGCGCTGCAGGCTCGCGGCGTGGCGCATCGTCGTCAGCCCTTCGCCGGCGGCTTCGACGCCGACGAGCTTCACCTCATCGTGCGGGATGTAGTCGTAGAAGATCCCCATCGCGTTGCTGCCGCCGCCGACGCACGCGATGACATAGTCGGGCTGCCGCCCCGCGATCTCCGGCATCTGCTTCAGGCATTCCTTGCCGACCACCGAGTTGAAGTCGCGCACCATCATCGGATACGGATGCGGGCCCGCGACGGTTCCGATGATGTAAAAAGTGTTCTCGACGTTCGTCACCCAGTCGCGCATCGCCTCGTTCAGCGCGTCCTTCAGCGTGCGCGAGCCGCTTTCGACCGGAACGACTTCGGCGCCGAGCAGCTTCATCCGGTAGACGTTCGCGGCCTGGCGGCCGACGTCTTCGGCGCCCATGTACACGACGCACTGCATGCCATAGCGTGCAGCGACCGTCGCGGTCGCCACACCGTGCTGGCCGGCGCCGGTTTCGGCGATCACGCGTGGCTTGCCCATCCGCTTGGCGAGCAGCGCCTGGCCGACCGTGTTGTTGATCTTGTGCGCGCCGGTGTGGTTCAAGTCCTCGCGCTTCAGGTAGATCTGCGCGCCGCCGAGCGCCTCGCTCCAGCGCTTCGCGTGATAGATCGGACTCGGCCGCCCGACGTAGTGCTTCAACTCGCGCTCGAACTCGGCGATGAACTCGGGATCCTTGCGATGGCGCTCGTACGCATCGCGCAGTTCGGCGAGCGCGTGCATCAGCGTCTCGGCGACGAAGATGCCCCCGTAAGGGCCGAAATGCCCCCGCGCGTCTGGCAGGTCGTAAGGCTTCATATCGGATTCAGTTCCGCATCCGCCGCACGCACCGCGGCGAAGAACCGCTTCAACTTCTCCGCGCTCTTGATTCCGGGCGTGTCCTCGACCCCGCTCGCCACGTCGACCGCGTACGGCCGAACCGCCTTGACCGCGGTACCGACGTTGTCGGCGTTCAGCCCCCCGGCCAGGACCAGCGGCTTGCTCCTCGCCTCCGGCGGCGGCAGCCGCGACCAGTCGAACGCCGCGCCCCCGCCTCCATAACCGCTCGCCGGCGCATCCGCCAGCAGCGCCGCTGCACTGGCGAAAGCGGCGGCGCAGTCTAGCAAATCGACACCCTCGACCATTCGCACCGCGCGTACATAGGGACGGCCGAAGCGTGCACAGTCCGGCTCGCTTTCGTCGCCGTGAAACTGAAGGAGCGCCCCCGGCGCCACATCGAGCGCGGCGCGAACCTCCGGCTCGGGCGCATTGACGAACAGCAGCACGGGCGTGACGAACGCCGGCACTTCGCGCAGCAGAGACGCGAGCCGCTTCGTCTCGACGAAGCGGGGGCTGCCGCGATAGCGAACGAAGCCGACCGCGTCCGCACCCAGCGCCACTGCGGCGGCGACATCCGCCGCGCGTGTCAGGCCGCAGATCTTGATCCGTGTGCGGTTCATCCGAGCAAGGGTATCGCGTCGATGGGGGCCGGCAGCGCGAGGACCGGATCGTACTGAACGTGTGTCAGGTACAGCCCTTCGGCCGCGAAGGTCGGCGCCGCGGCCTTGCGGTCGCGCGCCTGCACGACCTCCCGCACCCATGCGGGCGGCCGCCGTCCGAGCCCGACATAGACGAGCGTTCCGACCAGGTTGCGCACCATGTGATGCAGGAACGCGTTGGCGACGGCACGGATCCGGATCAGACGCCCGAAGCGCTCGACGTCGAGCTCGCGCAGTTCGCGCACCGGTGAAGCCGCCTGGCACTCGGCTGCGCGGAACGAGGAAAAGTCGTGCGTTCCGATCAGATGCCTCGCGCCGGCGCGCATCGCCTCGACGTCGAGCGGACGATAGACCCAGCCGACCCGACGTTCGGCCAGCGGCGAGCGAACCGCATCGTTCAGCAGCCAGTAGTCGTAACGGCGCGCGGTCGCGCCGAAGCGCGCGTGGAAGTCGTGCGGCACGCGCATCGCCCAGCGCACGGCGGCTTCCCGAGGCAGCCAGCGGTTGACGCCGCGCACCCACGACTGCAGCGGACGATCGATCCCGGTGTCGAAGTGGACGACCTGGTACGTCGCGTGCACACCGGCGTCGGTGCGGCCCGCGCAGACCGTTCGGATCGGATGCGTCGCGAAGGCTTCGAGCGCGCGCTCGAGCGCGTCCTGAACGCCGGTGCCGCCGGGTTGCGTCTGCCAGCCCGTGAATGCGCTGCCGTCGTATTCGAGCCCCAGCGCAAGTCGCATCGGGACGACCCGGAAAAACGAAGCCGGCACGCGGAGCATGCCGGCGGTTGCGGAGTCGACGGGTCAGGCGTCGACTTGCTTGAGCAGCTCGACCGCGGACTGGCGCTGCTCGCGCGTGCCGTCGCGCATCACTTCCTCGAGCAGCTCGCGCGCGCCGTCTTTCACGCCGAGGTCGATATAGCCGCGGGCCAGATCGAGCTTGGTCGCCATCTGCGCGGCGAGCGGGCTGCCCGCCTGCGTCTCGGTACGGCGACCGCCGATCTCCACGTCGGAACCCGTCAGGTCGAAGTCGATCAGCGGCACCGTCGCCTGGTCGGGATTCGACGTCAGGCGCGGTGCCTGCTCGTCGGGTAGCGCGCCGACCTCGCCGAGCAAGGTCGGCCGCGACAGCGCTTCCTCGAGCGCCGAGGTCGCGGCGCTCGACGACGGCGCGGCGAACTGCGAGAACGCCGGCGCAGGCGCCGGAGCACGGCTGGGCAAATTCAGATCGACATCGGGTATCGCCTGACGGGCGCTCGTCGTGGTCGTCTGTGCGCTCGGCACACCGGTCGGCGGGAAGCCGATGTCGAGCTCCGGCGCTTTCGCGACCGCGGGCGCAGGTGCCGGCTTGGGCGCAGCGGCCGGCGCGGGCGCGGGAATCTGCGGCGCCTTGGTCGCGCCCAGATCGAAGTCGAGCGATCCCAAGTCGATCGCTCCGGTCGTGGTGGCGCCGAACGGATCGCTTGCTCCGGCGCGCGCGGCCGGTGCGGAGGGTTCCTCCAGCGGCAGCGTCGCTTCGAACTTCGTGTCGGGCTGCGCGGTATTCGACGGCGTCATCGCCGTGTCGGCCGTCATCCGCGAATCGAGCTGCATTGCCGTGTCGGCCGTCATCTTCGTATCGGGAACGAAACGCGAAGTCACGCTCGCTGCCGCCCCCTGCGACGGCGCGCCGCCCAGATCGGCCGCCGTGTCGCGTGCCGTCGCGCCTCCGAAGGCCGCCGGCGGCGCAGCCACGCCGCCGAGCGTCGCCGGACGCGGTCCCTTCGTGCTCGGGTTCAGCCGAAGCTCGGTCGTCGGACCTCGCGCGGCGGCTTCCGTCGAGGCTGCCGCGAACAGCGGGTTGGATGGATCGAGCGAGCGGCCCAGCTTGACTGCGCGCTCCCATTCTTCGCCGATGCCGCCGGTGCGCTCGCGCAGCTCCTGGACGACGGCGCCGAACGACGCCTTGTCGCCGCGTCTCGAATAGATCTCGAGCAGCTTGACGCGGACGGCGTGCCGGTCCGGCTGCAAACGCAAGGCCTCCTTCAGGATGTCCTCGGCCTGCTCCTCGCGGCCATAGGCGATGTACACGTCGGCCTCGGCGACCGGATCGACTTCGTTGGAATCGAGCTGCGAGGCCGCCGGGATAAAGCTCGAATTGAACGTGCTGGTCGCACCGGTGTCGACGCTACGCCCACCGGTGGCGCCGAACAGCGAGTTCGCGCGCAGCCCTTCGCCGGTCGCCTTGAACTCCTCGCCCTTCTCGACCTTGCGGCGGCGGTAGACGTTCAGCCCCAGCAAAGCGAGCAGCAGCGCGACCAGCCCGCCGAGCGCGACCAGCGTCGTCGTATCGCGGAACAAGCCTTCGAGAAAGCCGGTTTCCTGCGCGGCCGGCGGCGGGGGCGCCTTCTTCGCCTCCGCTTTGGGCGCTTCGACCTTCGGCGCTTCGGCCTTGGGGACCTCGGCCTTGGGTGCTTCTGCCTTCGGTGCCTCGGCCTTTGCTGCTTCGGTCTTCGGCGGCTCCGCCTTCGCGGGCTCCGCTGCAGGCGCCGGTGCCGCGGCCTGCGGGGCCGGCGCAGCCTCTGCCTTCTTGGTCTCGGCCTGTTTCTGAACCTGGGCGCCCGCCTTGCTCTGCAACTCGAGCGCTTTCTTCAGCGCTTCGTTGGCCTTCTTCAACTCGGCGGCGCGTTCTTCCTGTTCTTTCAGCGCGCGTTGGCGAGCGACTTCTTCGTCCTTCGCCTTGGTCGCCGCGGCGCCGGCGGCCGACGCTGCGGCCTCCGCCTTGGCGATCTTCAACTGGTCGCCCGCCGGCGCCGGCGCGGCCTTGTCTTCCACTTTCGTCGTCACGCGCCCTTGCGCAGCGGCAGCAGCGGCCGGCGCAGCCGCGACCGGTGCGGCGGTCGACGCCGCCTGGGCGAGCCGGGCCTTGTATTGCGCGAAGTCGGCGCTGTGGGCGGCGACCTCCCGACGTGCATCCCCCGCCGAGATGGCCTCGGCCTCCGCGACGTCCGGAATCGTCAGCGTGCGGCCGGCCAGCAGGCGATTCATGTTGTTCGCGACGAACGCGTTCGGATTGGCGCGGAAAAGCGCGACCAGCATTTGATCGAGCGAAACGTTCGCCGGCTTGTTCTGTCTTGCGATCTTGCCGAGGGTGTCGCCCGCCTTCACGGTGTAGGTCTCGGCGGGTGCCGCGGCCGGCGCGGCGGGCGCCGGCGCGGGCGCGCGTGTCGCAGCGGCGGGCGCCGCCGGTGCAGGTGTCGGAGCTGGGACAGGCGTCGGTTCCGGCGCCGCTGCCACCGGTGCCGGTGCTGGCAACGGCGTCGGCGCAGCCGGCTGCGCGGTCGTCACCGGCGCCATCACGTCGGGCGCGGCGCGCAGCGCGGGCGGATCGAGCAGCACCGTGTATTCGCGCAGCACGCGGCCGCCGGCCCAGGTCAGCTCGAGCAGCAAATCGAGATAGGGCTCGTTGATCGGATTCAGTGAGCTGATGCGGACGACGAAGTTGTTCTCACCGCGACGATCGACATCGAAGCGCAACGCCGACAGCGCGGGATTGAATTCGAGATTCGCTTGGCGGAACGCGCTCTGCGAGGCGAGCCGCACGGCGAGCGACCCCGCTTCCTCCCTCGTGACCGATGTGACCTCGACTTCGGCACGCAGCGGCTGACCCAGCGCCGACTGAACCGTCAATCGACCGAGCCCGGCCGCGTACGCGGCCGGCGTCGCAAACGCGAGGCCGATGGCCAAGGCAATCGCATACCGAGCCGGTGTTCGCTGGTGGTTGTGGGATGGCACGGGCGCCCCCTCTAAGGCGGTGATTCCGAATTTCGAAAATAACATCAGTGACTTACGCCTGCAAGCTTAGAAACAGCAGTAAGTCACGCGAAACCGTGACAATTCGAGGCGCCACGCCCGGCTCGCCGCGCTAGTCGAGCTTGTTCAGCAGGATGCGCAGCATCCGCCGCAAGGGCTCTGCCGCTCCCCAGAGCAACTGATCGCCGACGGTGAACGCGGACAGGTACTGGCCGCCCATCGCGAGCTTGCGCAACCGGCCGATCGGAATGTCCAACGTGCCGCCGACCCTCGCCGGCGACAGTTCGCGAATGCTGTCTTCTCGATCGTTCGGAACCAGTTTGACCCAACGGTTTGCACCGGCGATCAGCTTCTCGACATCGGCCAGCGGCAGGTCTTTCTTCAGCTTGATCGTCAGCGCCTGGCTATGGCAACGCATCGCACCGACGCGCACGCAAATGCCTTCGACGATCAACGAACCGGGTTTGCCCATCGCCGGCTTGCCGAGGATCTTGTTCGCTTCGGCGCCGCCTTTCCACTCTTCGCGACTGACGCCGTTGCCGAGATCCTTGTCGATCCACGCGATCAGGCTGCCGGCGAGTGGCACGCCGAA
Organism: Burkholderiaceae bacterium; assembly: GCA_046291795.1. Classification (GTDB taxonomy): domain Bacteria; phylum Pseudomonadota; class Gammaproteobacteria; order Burkholderiales; family Burkholderiaceae_F; genus DSNY01. The sequence goes on from JBKBSH010000001.1 coordinate 26,248, forward strand.
GTGCTGCCTCGGCAAACCGTCGGATCGCAATGCCTCCGACACCCTGCGATCGATCTCGAGGATCGCCGACTGCGGATCGGCCAGCAATTCGCTGACCGACGCGTGGACGTAACCCATCTGTGCGACCAGCTCGCGCATGTTCTGCGCACCGGCACCCGACGCGGCCTGGTAGGTCATCGCCGTGACCCACTCGACCAGATCCGCCTTGAGCAGGCCGTCGATCGCGAGCAGCATCAGGCTGACCGTACAGTTGCCGCCGATGAAGTTCCTGACGCCCTTCGCCAGCGCGCTCTCGATCACCGGCAGATTGACCGGGTCGAGGACGATGACCGCGTCGTCGTTCATCCGCAGCGCCGACGCCGCGTCGATCCAGTAGCCGTCCCAGCCCGCCGCGCGCAGCTTCGGATACACCTCGTTCGTGTAGTCGCCACCCTGGCACGTGAGGATCGCATCGCAGGTTTTCAGCGCCGCGATGTCGTTCGCGTCCTGCAGTTTCGGCGCCGCTCGCGCCACCTTCGGCGCTGCGCCGCCGGGATTCGACGTGCTGAAGAACACGGAGTCGACCAGGTCGAAGTCCCGCTCCGCGCTCATGCGCTCCATCAGCACGGAGCCCACCATGCCGCGCCAACCGACGATGCCGACCTTCATGCGTGCCTCCTGATCAACCGGTGCATCGTCGGCGTGCAGGCTCACAGCGCGCCGACGACCGCGTCGCCCATCTGCCTCGTCCCGACCTTCGCCTCGCCCGGCAGTGCGATGTCCGCCGTGCGCAGCCCCTGCGCCAGGACGCTCGACACCGCCGCTTCGATGCGCTGCGCTGCACCTTCCTGCCCGAAGCTGTAGCGCAGCATCATCGCCGCCGACAGGATCGTCGCCAGCGGATTGGCCACGCCCTTGCCGGCGATGTCCGGCGCCGAGCCGTGGATCGGTTCGTACAACCCCTTGCCGTTCGCATCGAGCGAGGCCGACGGCAGCATGCCGATCGAGCCGGTCAGCATCGATGCTTCGTCCGACAGGATATCGCCGAACATGTTTCCGGTGACGATGACATCGAACTGCCGGGGGTTCCTCAGCAGCTGCATCGCCGCGTTGTCGATGTACATGTGCGTCAGCTCGACGTCCGGATACTCGCGCCCGACCTCGGTGACCACTTCGCGCCACAGCTGCGTGGTCTCGAGAACGTTCGCCTTGTCGACCGAGCAGAGTCGGCGCCGGCGCTTGCGCGCGGCGCGGAACGCCACGTGCGCGATGCGGCGGACCTCGCTTTCGCTGTAGCGCATCGTGTCGAAGCCTTCCCGCTCGCCGTTGTCGAGGCGCCGGATGCCGCGCGGCTGGCCGAAGTAGATATCGCCGGTCAGTTCGCGCACGATCAGCAGGTCGAGCCCCGCGACGACCTCGGGCTTCAGCGTCGACGCCGCAGCGAGCTCCGGGTGGATCACCGCGGGCCGCAGGTTGGCGAACAAACCGAGCGCCTTGCGCAATCGAAGCAGCCCTTGCTCGGGCCGCTGCGCACGCGGCAACGCGTCGTACTTGGGTCCGCCGACCGCACCGAACAGCACCGCGTCGGCGCGGCGCGCGGCCTCGAGCGTCGCGGCTGGAAGCGGATCGCCGCACGCGTCGACGGCCGCGCCGCCGATCGGCGCATGTTCGAACTCGAACTTCAGCCCATCGCGAGCCAGCCGATCGAGTACCTTGAGGGCTTCCGCGAGGATTTCGGGGCCGATGCCGTCGCCGGCCAACACGGCAACTCTCATCGCGAACCTCAGACGGCCGGCTGCCTGGCCAGCCACGGATAGCGTGCGAGGCGCTCGGCCTCGAACGCGCGGATCTTGTCGGCGTGACGCAGCGTCAGGTCGATGTCGTCCCAGCCGTTGAGCAGGCACTCCTTGCGGAACGGGTCGACTTCGAACCGGATCACGCGACCCGCCGGCGTGGTCACGGTCTGGTCCGCGAGGTCGATCGCGAGCGTGTAGCCCGGCGTCGCCCCCACTTCGCGGAACAGCGCATCGACGGTCGCTTCGTCGAGAACGATCGGCAGCAGCCCGTTCTTGAAGCAGTTGTTGAAGAAGATGTCGGCGAAACTCGGTGCGATCAGCGCCCGGAAGCCGAACTCGGCGATCGCCCACGGTGCGTGTTCGCGGCTCGATCCGCAACCGAA
>JBKBSH010000001.1:28505-33423 GCA_046291795.1 Burkholderiaceae bacterium
TTGCGACGCGCAAGCAGGATCGATGCGCCTCGATAGCGCGGCTGGTTCAGCACGAACTCCGGATTCAGCGGGCGCCGGGCGTTGTCGATGCCGGGTTCGCCGCGATCGAGATAGCGCCACTCGTCGAACAGGTTCGCGCCGAACCCGGTGCGCCGGATCGACTTCAGGAACTGCTTCGGAATGATCTGGTCGGTGTCGACGTTCGCGCGGTCCAGCGGCGCGACCAGTCCCGTGTGCTGTGTGAACGGCGTCATCTAGTAGCGTGTTGCCGGAGCGGGTGCGCTGGACTTCTTGGGCTCCTCCTTGCTGTCCTTGCTCGCGCTCGCCGAGATCTTGTCGCCCGCGGCCTTCAAGTCCTTGCCGAATCCTTCCATCGTGTTGCAGGCGGCCAGCAGCGACGCGACACCCAACAGCGCTGCGAACTTCACCGTGATCTTCATGGCGGTCTTCCTTCTCTAGTGGATCGATCGAATGTCGACGAAATGCCCCGCGATGGCGGCCGCCGCAGCCATCGCGGGGCTGACCAGGTGCGTGCGTCCGCCGGCGCCCTGGCGCCCCTCGAAATTGCGGTTCGACGTCGATGCACAGCGCTCGCCCGGTTCGAGCCGATCGGCGTTCATGCCGAGGCACATCGAGCAGCCGGGTTCGCGCCACTCGAAGCCGGCGTCGCGGAACACGCGGTCGAGCCCTTCGGCCTCCGCCTGCCGCTTCACCAGCCCCGACCCGGGAACGACCATCGCCAGCTTGACATTGCCCGCGACACGCCTGCCGCGAACGACGTCGGCTGCGGCGCGCAGATCCTCGATGCGCGAATTCGTGCACGAGCCGATGAAGACCTTGTCGATCGAGATCTGCGTGATCGGTGTGTTCGGCGCCAGACCCATGTACCGAAGCGCGCGCTCGATGCCTTCGCGCCGCACCGGATCGGTTTCCTGCGCCGGGTCGGGAACGCTGCCGTCGATCGACGTCACCATCTCCGGCGACGTGCCCCAGCTCACCTGCGGCTTGAGCGCGGTCGCGTCGATTTCGACGACCTTGTCGAAATGCGCGCCGGGATCCGATTGCAGCGTCTTCCAGTGTGCGACGGCGGCGTCCCACTCCGCGCCGCTCGGCGCAAGGGGCCGGCCGCGAACGTAGTCGATCGTCTTGTCGTCGACCGCGACCATACCCGCGCGCGCGCCGGCCTCGATCGCCATGTTGCACAGGGTCATTCGCGCTTCGATCGACAGCGCGCGCACCGTCGACCCGCCGAACTCGATCGCGTGTCCCGTGCCGCCGGCCGTTCCGATGCGGCCGATCACGGCGAGGATCACGTCTTTCGCCGTGACGCCCGCGGGCAGTTCACCCTCCACGCGCACCAGCATGTTCTTCGCCTTTTTCGCGAGCAGCGTCTGTGTGGCGAGCACATGCTCGACTTCGGACGTGCCGATGCCGAAGGCGAGCGCGCCGAGCGCACCGTGCGTACTCGTGTGCGAATCGCCGCAAACGACGGTCATGCCGGGCAACGTCGCGCCCTGCTCGGGACCGATCACGTGCACGATGCCCTGCCGCCGGTCGAGAAACGGGAAGTACGCGGCGGCGCCGTATTCGCGGATGTTCGCGTCGAGCGTGACGATCTGCTCGCGAGAAGTCGGATCGGTGACCCCATCGAGCCCGCGTTCCCAATCCGTGGTCGGCGTGTTGTGGTCGGCGGTCGCGACGATCGACGACACGCGCCAAGGCTTGCGGCCCGCGATGCGCAGACCCTCGTAAGCCTGCGGACTCGTCACCTCGTGGACGAGGTGCCGATCGATGTACAGGATGGTCGTGCCGTCGGGTTCGGCGTGGACGACGTGCTCATCCCACAGCTTGTCGTAAAGCGTTCGTGCGGCGGCCATGTCGGAGTGCGGTGCGCGGTGCGCGGTGCGCGCGGCAAGCGGCGATTATGCCACGCACACCCGCGCAAACCCGCGTGGAGATTGGGTTTCGTCCACTCGCGGAAGCGCGTCACGGCATGCGGCGGAACCGGCGCGACGGCCGCCGGGTCTGAGTCGCATCGCACATGCAGGATCGCCGATGAACGATCGCCCGAACAACCTGTCGACGCTGCGCCGGCGGCACGCGCTCGCGGCGCTCGCCGGCCTGCCGCTGGCGGCGGGCTTTCATTCCGCACAGGCGCAGACCGCCAACACACTGCGCTCGACGCCGCGCCAGACGCTCGGCCCGTTTTACCCGCGCGACGCATCGGAGCGTCCGCGCGCAATCGACGCCGACCTGCTCACCGTCGAAAACGGGCGCGTCCTCACAAGCGGTACGCCGCTTTATCTGACCGGACGCGTGCTGACGGCGCGCGGTGCGCCGATCGCGGGCGCACTCGTCGAGATCTGGCAGTGCGACGCCCATGCCGTCTATCACCATCCGGCGGGCGGCGCGGTGAACGAGCGCGATCCGCACTTCCAGGGCTACGGCACGACGACCACCGACGCGGCGGGCGCGTTTCACTTCCGAACCATCGAGCCGGTCCCCTACCCCGGCCGCACGCCGCACATCCACGTGCGGGTCTCGGCGGCCGGGGTGCAGGCGCTGCCGACACAACTGTATCTGGACGGCCATCCGGGCAATGCGCGCGACTTCCTCTATCGGCAGCTCGACGAGACCGAGCGCGCCGCGGTGACGCTCAAGCTGCGGCCCACGCAGTCGACCCATCCGCTGGCGCAGGCCACGCGGTTCACCGCGGCGGTCGATGTAGTCGTCGGCTAGCGCCGCTTCGCCTGCTCGTACAGCGGCAGCACCCGCTGCGAATAATCCTGAAGGTCGCGGATGCGCGTCTCGTGCGACGGGTGTGTCGACAGCCACTGGGGCGGCTGACTGCCCCCCGGCCCGGCCATCTTCGCCCCCTGGGGCGGGGGGGGGCGCGGGGGTCGACACCCGCGCGCGCGGCGAGCTCGACGCCGATCCGGTCGGCCTCCTGTTCGTTCTCGCGGCTGTTCGGCAGCACGAACATGCTCTGCGCGAGCATCTGGCCCAGGTCGCCGAGCCGCACGCCGGTCAGGATCTCGATCGCAGCGAGCCCGACGCCGGTGGCCATCTGCCGCGACATGCGTTCGCGTGCGTGCTCGCGCAGCGCATGCGCAATCTCGTGCCCGATCACGGCCGCGAGCTCGTCGTCGCCGATCCTGAGCTTTTCGATCAGTCCCGTGTACACGGCGATCTTTCCGCCGGGCATGCACCACGCGTTGATCTGGTCGGACGTGATCACGTTGATCTCCCATTGCCAGCCCAGCGCGTCCTCGCGGAAGACCGCCGTTTGCGGGATCAGCCGATGCGCGATCGCGCGCACGCGCTCCGTCTGCCTCGCGTCGCGATTCAGCCGCCCCTTCTTGTCGGCTTCCGCAAGGATCTGCGCATACTGCTGGCGCGCGACGCCGTCGACCTGTTGCGCAGAAATCGCCATGCGCTGCGGGCGTTCGACGCCCACGACGCCGCCGCGCGTCGTCTGCACGGTCTGGCAACCGCCGATCGCCAGCGCAATTCCGAACGCGATCCATGCGAGACGACGCCGTGTGACCTTGTTCGACATCCGGACTCCTCCGTATCAGCCTGTCGATGCCGCGGCGTGAGCGTGCGCGGCGCGATCCAGCGTGCGCGTGCGCTGCACGGCCCACCAGCCGGCGAGCGCCGCCGCGCTGCTCGACAGGAACGCCGCGGGCGGTCCGAACGCTGACCAGAGCCAAGCGGCGGCGAGGCTGCCGGCCGTTCCGCCGACGCCGTACCCGACGCTGATGTAAAGCGCCTGGCCGCGCGCGCCGGCGCGTCCCGCGAACCAGTGCTGGATCGTCAGGATCGACGCGCTGTGATGGACGGCGAAGCTTGCGGCATGCAGAAGCTGTGCGACCAGCAGCAGCAGCCACAGATGCGCGAACTCGGCGATCAGGAAAAAGCGCAGTGCAGCGAGCACGAAGCTCGCGGCAAGCAGCCGGAACGCGCCGTAGCGCGCGAAGAACGCCCCCTGCGTGTAGAAAAAGACGATCTCGGCGACGACGCCGACGACCCAGAAGGCGCCGATCTGCGTCTTGCTGTAGCCGAGCTGCGCCAGGTACAGCGAGAAGTACGTGTAAAACGCGCCGTGCGCGAACACCATCAGCGCCGCCGATGCAAGGAACCACCGCACGCGCGGCTCGCCGAGCCGCTTGCGGACCGACACTGCCGGATGCTGCGACTCGTCGTGGCGCGGCTCCCGGACCAGGAAGGTCGTCGCCGCCAGCAGCGCGAGCAGTGCCAGCCCGACGTACGGCTGCCAGCCGATACCGGCCCAGTCGAAAAGCGGTCCTGCGGCCAGGACGAGCGCGACGAAGCCGAACGATCCCCACGCACGCAGACGTCCGTACCGCGAAGCGCCCGAGCCATCGTTTCGCAGATACGCGGCGGTGATCGACTCGCCGACCGGGATCTGCGCAGTGATGAACAGGTTGACCGCGAACATCACCGCGAACACCCAGCCGAATCCTCCCGTCAGCAGGATCGGCGCAAAGCACGCGCACGTCGCGAGCGCCGTTGCGCGCAGGATCGCGACGCGGTGCGACGTGCGGTCAGCCAGATATCCCCAGAAATTCGGGCCGACGACGCGCATGCCCTGCGTCATCGCCAGGACGATGCCGATCTGCGCCGCGGTCAATCCGCGGCTTTCCAGGTACAGCGGAAAGTACGGCGCGAAGACGCCGACGGTGGCGAAGTACGCCGCGAAGAAGGCGCCGAGCCGCCAGTCCACGGCGCGCGCGGCGGCCGCTCGGCCCGTCATGGGTCCTTCGGCGCACGCGCCGGGATCGGCGGCACCGGCAATTCGACGTCGGCGTTCTGCGCACGATGCAGCAGCGCGTGATCCATCAGCACCAGCGCCAGCATCGCCTCGGCGATCGGTGTAGCGCGAATGCCGACGCAG
>JBKBSH010000001.1:33433-33760 GCA_046291795.1 Burkholderiaceae bacterium
CCGGCCGATTGTTGCGGTCGATCGAGCGGCGCGGCAGCCGGATGCTCGACGTCGGCTTGATCGCGATCGACACTTCGATGTCCTGTCCGGTCGAAATACCGCCGAGCACGCCGCCGGCGTGATTCGACAGAAAGCCTTCCGGCGTCAGCTCGTCGCCGGGTTCGCTGCCCCTTTGCGTGACCGCACCGAAGCCGCTGCCGATCTCCACACCCTTCACGGCGTTGATGCCCATCATCGCGTAGGCGATGTCGGCATCGAGCTTGTCGTACAGCGGCGCGCCGAGCCCGACGGGCACGCCGGTCGCGTTCACCCGCAGCCGCGCACCGC
>JBKBSH010000197.1:0-4822 GCA_046291795.1 Burkholderiaceae bacterium
CGCGTGCCCGTCATCGTCCTGTCGTTCCCCGTGCAGGCCATCGCCGCCGCGCTGCTCGGCGCGGCGCACGCGCTCGCGTTCGCGCCCTGGAATCACGGATGGCTGCAGGTGCTCGCGCTCGCCGCGCTGTTTGCGCTCACGGACTCCGCGCGCGACGCGCGGCGGGCGGCGCTGGCGGGCTTCGCGTTCGGGCTAGGCTGGTTCGGGGTCGGCGTGTCGTGGGTCTACATCAGCATGCACGTCTACGGCGGCATGTGGGCCTGGCTCGCCGCGCTGGCGACGGCGGCGTTCGCGGCGCTGCTGGCGCTGTTTCCGGCGCTCGCGCTCTGGGCGGCGGCCCGTTTCGTACCGCCGTCGCCGGTGCGCCCGCTGCTCGCGCTGCCGGCGGCCTGGGCCGCGGCCGAGTGGTTGCGCGGCGTGCTCTTCACCGGCTTTCCGTGGCTGGCGGGCGGGTACGCGCACACCGACACGCCGCTGGCGGGTTTCGCGCCGGTCGTCGGCGTCTACGGCCTCACGCTGCTCGCGGCGCTCGCCGCCGGCGCGCTGGTCGCGCTGCTGCGCCATCGTTCGCGCCCGGCGGCGGCAAGCGCGATCGCGCTGCTCGTCGAGATGCTGATCGTGGCACGCCGGCTCGGCGTGGCCGAGGCGCTCGACGCCGAGCTCGCCGCCAGCCAGCCCGCGATCCGCGAGTGGATCCTGCGCAACTCGCCGGTACCGATCGGCACCGTGCCGATCTACCAGGCGCTGGAGAAGGTCGACGGCCGCGCCGAGGAGCTGACCTGGGAGATCTTCCGCGACACGCTGATCGAGCAGGCCGAGCAGGGCGTCGACTACTTCACGATCCATGCCGGCGTGCGGCTGCCCTTCATTCCGCTGACCGCGCGGCGGATGACCGGCATCGTCTCGCGCGGCGGCTCGATCATGGCCAAGTGGTGCCTCGCGCATCACCGCGAATCGTTCCTGTACGAGCGCTTCGAGGACATCTGCGAGATCATGAAGGCGTACGACGTCGCCTTCTCGCTCGGCGACGGCCTGCGCCCGGGCTCGATCCACGACGCCAACGACGAGGCGCAGATGGCCGAGCTGGCCACGCTCGGCGAACTGACGAAGGTGGCGTGGAAGCACGACGTGCAGGTGATGATCGAAGGGCCGGGTCACGTGCCGATGCACCTGATCAAGCACAACATGGACGAGCAGCTGCGACTGTGCCACGAGGCGCCGTTCTACACGCTGGGCCCGCTGACGACCGACATCGCGCCGGGCTACGACCACATCACGAGCGCGATCGGCGCCGCGCTGATCGGCTGGTACGGCACCGCGATGCTGTGCTACGTGACGCCGAAGGAGCACCTCGGGCTGCCGAACAAGAAGGACGTCAAGGACGGCATCATCGCGTACAAGATCGCCGCGCACGCGGCCGACCTGGCGAAAGGTCACCCGGGCGCGCAACTGCGCGACAACGCGCTTTCCAAGGCGCGCTTCGAGTTCCGCTGGGCCGACCAGTTCAACCTCGGGCTGGATCCGGACACCGCGCGCGACTTCCACGACGAGACGCTGCCGAAGGAGGCGATGAAAACCGCGCACTTCTGCTCGATGTGCGGACCGCACTTCTGCAGCATGAAGATCACGCAGGACGTCCGCGACTACGCGCAAAAGCAGGGGCTCGCCGCCGAAGAGGCATTGAAGCGCGGCATGCAGGACAAGGCGGTCGAGTTCGTGCGCGGCGGCGGCGAGGTCTACCGGCGCGCGTAGGGCGCGGCAGCGGGGCTGCGAAGGCCACATCCGGGCGCACTTGGCGGGCGTATAGGTGTCTGGCCGGTCGATGGGCTTGGCCGGCCGCGCCCCTGCTGACACCAGCCAAGGAGTACACCATGAGCCAACGCACGATCCGTCCGTTGACCGCCATCGTCCTGGGCGCCGCTGCCGCCTGCGCCGCCTTTGCCGCGGCGGCCGGCGGTGAAAAGGTCGCCTTCCCCGCCGACTTCGACAAGGGCGTGTTGTACGCGACCGTCGACCGGCACGACATCAAGCAGTACCGCGAGCTGTACGCGACGAAAGACGCCGTCGACGCCGTGCGCGCCGGCAGGCCGATCCCGAGCGGAACCGTGCTGACGATGGTTCAGTACAAGGCCCGCGTCGACGACAAGGGCGTTCCGGTGCGCGGAGCCGACGGTCGCTTTCAGAAGGGCGATCTGGTCGGCTACGCGGTGATGGAGAAGCGCGCCGGCTGGGGCGCCGAATACCCGGAGGAGCTGCGCAATGGTGAATGGGAGTACCAAGCCTTCGGGCCCGACCGCAAGGTCAACGACAAGGCGAATCTGAAGTCCTGCTTCCAGTGCCACAAGCCGCACGCGGGGCAGGACTACGTGATCTCGCTCGCGCGGCTGGCCGGCGCCGCGCCGGCCGCGAAAGTCGAGCCTCGGCGAGGGCCGGGCGTGGTCGCGATCGCCGACTTCCTGTTCGGCCCCGAGAAGGTCGAGGTCGCCGCCGGGCAGAAGGTCACCTGGGTCAACACCGACGACTCGCCGCACCAGATCGCGATCGTCGGCAAGGACCTGCGCACGCCCGTGCTGCTCAAGGGGCAGAGCGCCGCGTTGAGCTTCGACCCCGGCGCTTACGAGTACGTCTGCGGGCTGCACCCGGCGATGAAGGGGCGGATCGAGGTGAAGTAGCGCCGTGCGCGGGGCGGGCGCCGCGCGCATAATCGCCGCGCACGATCCGCCCGCCCCCCATGGACCTCGACCTTTCGCTCGCGGAAACCCGCGTCCTCGGCGTGCTCGTCGAAAAGGAGCGCACCGTCCCCGACATCTATCCGCTGTCGCTCAACGCGCTGGTGGCCGGCTGCAATCAGAAGAACAACCGCGACCCGGTGCTCGAGCTGTCCGAAGCCGACGTGCAGGCCGCCGTCGACGCGCTGAAGCGAAGATCGCTCGTGATCGAATCGAGCGGCGCACGCGTGGCGCGCTATTCGCACAACGTCGGCCGCGTGCTGAAGGTGCCCTCGCAGGCCGAGGCGCTGCTGGCGGTGCTGATGCTGCGCGGGCCGCAGACCGCGGGCGAGCTGCGGATCGCCGCCGAGCGGCTGCATCGCTTCGCCGACATCTCGTCGGTCGAGGCGTTTCTGGAGGAACTCGCCACGCGGCCCGACGCCCAGGGCGGCGCGCTCGTCGTCAAGCTGCCGCGGCGCCCCGGCGAACGCGAAAGCCGCTGGGCGCACCTGTTGAGCGGGCCGGTCGATCTCGCGGCCCCAAGCCCGCCGCCGGCGGTTGCGGCGGCCGACGAACTCGGCGCCCTGCGCGCGGAAGTCGAACGGCTGCGCGACGAAGTCTCGGCGCTGCGCGCGGCCGTCGCGGCGCTGCAGCCGCCGGATTGACCTCGCGAGCGCCGGCCGGCGGCTCGTCGCCTTTCGGCGCGACTCGCATGAATGCGGGCGAGCCCGTTGACTCGCGCCGCTCGCCGTCTGGCCGTGTCGCGCGCCGCGGCGGGGCCGACCCGCCTACGGCCGGTCGATCCGCCGAACCGGCCTTCGAGCGCTTTCAGCCGCGCCGCCTGGTCTGGACGATGCGGACGAGCTTGAGAACGAGCACCGCGATCGGTGCGAGGTGGAACAGCAGATCGAAGACGTCGAGCGGCCGCCGCAGCGTGCCGGCCGCGAGCATCCTGAGCTTTTCGATGAGGTGCGGCTCGGGGTACAGCGGCGCGGCCGCGAGCCACAGCGCGACCGCGACGATGAGCCACAACGGAATCCGGTCCAGCCAGGCCATGCATCGATTGTCGCATCGCGGCCGGTGCCCGCTGCCGCGCCGTGCCGTGCCGCTCGCGCGCGGCGATCAGAACAGCTCGAACTCGGCGCCGGCGCCGGCGCTTTCGATCTCGACGGCGTTGCGCCCCTTGGCCTTCGCTCGGTAGCACGCGGCATCCGCGCGCCGCACGAGCGCCTGGCTGTCTTCGTCGCCGAGCGCGAAGCTCGCGATGCCGAAGCTGGCACCGATCGCGAAGGCTTGCCCGTTGCGCTCGACGCGCAGCGCGCCGATCTCGGCGCGGATGCCGTGCGCGAGCGCCTGCGCTCGAACCTCGGGGCAGCCGGGAAGCACGAGCGCGAACTCGTCGCCGCCCAGGCGAACGGCGCAATCCGACTCGCGCACGTTGGTGCGCAGCACCTCGGCCACGCGCCTGAGCATCTCGTCGCCGGCATCGTGGCCGCCCTCGTCGTTGACGCGCTTGAAGTAATCGAGGTCGATCAGTACCAGGGCGCTGTTGACGCCGTGGAACGCGAATGCCTCGTAGCGCGCGGCCAGCGTCTCCTCGAACGCGCGACGATTCAGCAACCCCGTCAGGCTGTCGTGTCGCGCCTGCCAGGCGAGGTGCTGCGCGCGTTCGCGGCGTTGCGAGGCGTCGCGCAGCACGAGCACGCCGCCCTGCAGCGCGCCGCTGGCGGACTGCGGCCCCGTGCGAACCCAGTGGACGTCGACCGGCGTGCGCGCGCCGCCGGCGCCCTCGCACCACCACTCTTCACTCGTCATACGCGGCTCGCGGCGATGCGACGCCAGCTCGACGCGCGTGCCGCCTTCGTCGGCGAACAGGCGTACGACGTGGTCGAGGTCGAGTCCGACGGCCGCCTGCCGTTTCCAGCCGGTCAGCCGCTCGGCCGCCGCGTTGAAGTGCGCGATGCGACCCGCTTCGTCGACGACGATGATGCCGTCGGTCATCGCTTCGACCACACCGTCGCTGCGTGCTCTTTCGCGGTCCGCCTGCTCCAGCGCGCGGCGCTCGGCGGTCACGTCGGCCAGCGCGCCGACGAAACCGCCCGCCTCGGCGTGCT
>JBKBSH010000198.1:0-4806 GCA_046291795.1 Burkholderiaceae bacterium
GGGGCGGCCGGGCTCTGCGCGGCGCTGGCCGCGCAGGAAGCGGGCGTGGAGCCTGTCGGTCTGGAGCGCGACGCGCTTCCGCAGGGGTCGACCGCCCTCTCCGCCGGCCTCATTCCCGCGGCCGGCACCGCCGCCCAACGCGCCGCCGGCATCGCGGACAGCGCCGAGGCCTTCGCCGCAGCGGCGCGGCATGAGCGCACTGCTCGAAGTCACCGACCTCGTGACCGAATTCGCCACACGCGACGGCGTGCTGCGCGCGGTCGACGGCGTTTCGCTTGCGCTCGCCCGCGGCGAGGTGCTCGGGCTGGTCGGCGAGTCGGGCTCCGGAAAGTCGGTGACCGGCTTCTCGATCCTCGGGCTGATCGATCCGCCGGGACGCATCGCTGCGGGCAGCGTGCGGTTCGACGGGCACGAGTTGATCGGCGCGCCGGAGCAGACGCTGCGCAGGCTGCGCGGCAAGCGCATCGCGATGATCTTCCAGGATCCGATGATGACGCTGAACCCGGTGCTGTCGGTCGAGACGCAGATGGTCGAGACCGTGCTCGCGCACGACCGCGTATCGCGGCAGGCGGCGCGCAGCCGCGCGATCGAGGCGCTCGGCCGCGTCGGCATCGCTTCGCCGGCCGAGCGGCTCGCGCAGTATCCGCACCAGTTCTCGGGCGGAATGCGCCAGCGCGTGGCGATCGCGATCGCGCTGCTGCACCGGCCCGATCTGGTCATCGCCGACGAGCCGACCACCGCGCTCGACGTGACGGTCCAGGGGCAGATCCTGTACGAGATGCAGAAGCTCGTCCGCGAGACCGGCTCCGCGCTGATCTGGATCACGCACGACCTGGCGGTCGTCGCGGGTCTCGCGGACCGCGTCGCGGTGATGTACGCGGGCCGCATCGTCGAGGAAGGCGCGGTCGACGACGTGCTCGACGCGCCGCTGCACCCGTACACGCGCGGGCTGCTCGACTCGGTGCCGGCGAACAACGCCGCGGGGCGCCGGCTCAACCAGATTCCCGGCATGACGCCGTCGCTGCTGCGGCTGGCGCCCGGCTGCGCGTTCCGCGAACGCTGTTCGCGCGCGGCCGAGCGCTGCGCATCGATGCCGGAGCTGGCTGCGCGCGGCGCGCGCAGGGTTCGCTGCCACTTCCCGCTCGAAGCCGGAGTGCCGAACGCATGACGGCCGGTGAACCGCTACTCGAATTCCGCGGCGTGTCGAAGCGCTTCGTCAAGCGGCTCGACGCGATCGAGAAGCTCGCACGCACGCTCGGCGCGAACGTGGCCGAGCACACGGTGCACGCGGTCGACCGGGTGAGCTTCGCGGTCGCCAAGGGCGAAGTCGTCGGGCTGGTCGGCGAATCCGGATGCGGCAAGAGCACGCTCGGGCGGCTCGGCTGCGGACTCGCCGAGCCGAGCGGCGGCGAGGTCAGGTACCGCGGCGCCGAGCTGCGTCTGCGGCGCGGCGTTCCTCCTCCGATCCAGATGATCTTCCAGGATCCGTTCGCGTCGCTGAACCCGCGGATGCGGGTGCTGGACATCGTCGGCGAAGCGCCGCGCGTGCACGGCATGGTCGGCAAGGCCGAAGTCGCCGATTACGTGGCCGAGATGCTCGTGCGCGTCGGACTCGATCCGGCCTATCGCCGGCGCTACCCGCACCAGTTCTCGGGCGGGCAACGCGCTCGCATCGGCATCGCGCGCGCGCTCGCGGTCAAGCCCGAGTTCCTCGTGTGCGACGAGGCGGTCGCCGCGCTCGACGTCTCGATCCAGGCGCAGGTGCTGAATCTGTTCATGGATCTGCGCGAAAGCCTCGGCCTCACTTACCTGTTCATCAGCCACGACCTGGGCGTGGTCCGGCATCTGTCGAACCGCGTCGTCGTGATGTACCTGGGCCGGGTCGTCGAGATCGCGCCGACCGAAGCGATCTTCGCGCTGCCGAACCACCCGTACACGCAGGCGCTGCTCGCCGAAGTGCCGCGGCTCGACCGCAAGCGGCGGACCTATGTCCCGATCAAGGGCGAAATCCCGTCGCCGCTGGCGCCGCCTTCGGGCTGTCACTTCCATCCGCGCTGCCCGCGCGCGATGCCGCGCTGTTCGGGCGAGGCCCCCGTGCTGCGCGAGATCGCGCCGGGACGATGGTCGGCGTGCCACCTGAACGACTGAGAAGTTGTGAAGATTTCGTCGCGAGCGGCCTGCTGGCTAGGCGCACGGAGCGCAGGGCCGAGACATATCAGGCAGATAGGCGAGGCCCGAGCACCGCGCAACGACGCCAGCGGGCCGCGCAGTAGAAAGATTCACAACTTCTGACTCGCCGGGTCGATGGCATGAAACCTCTTCGCGTTCACGGCTCCACTGCCGCGGTTGCCCTGGTGCTCGACTCGCCGCACTCGGGCCGCGAGTTTCCGGCGGACTTCGACGCAGCGGTCAGCGAGTTCGACCTGCGCGACGGCGAGGACTGCTACGTCGACGAGCTGTACCTGCCGGCGACCGAACTCGGCGTGCCGCTGCTGGCGGCGCGTTTCCCGCGCACCTATCTCGATGCCAACCGCCATCGCGGCGACGTCGACCTCGAGCTGATCGAAGGCGGGCGCTGGCCGCACGAGTACGCGCCGAGCGGCAAGGCGAAGATCGGCAAGGCGCTCGTCTGGCGCACCCTCGACGACGGCCGCCCGATCTACGCGCGCAAGCTCAAGGTCGAAGAGGTGCTCGGGCGAATCGAGCGCTGTCATGCGCCGTATCACACGGCGCTGCGCGAACTGCTCGACGCCGCGCACGCGCGCTTCGGTACCGTGTATCACGTCGATTGCCACTCGATGCCCGCCGTCGGCGGCACGCAGGGCGAAGGGGGTGCAGGCAAGCCGCGCGCCGACTTCGTGCTCGGCGACCGCGACGGCACGAGCTGCGACCCCGCGTTCACCGAGTTCGTCCGCGCCACGCTCGCCGCGATGGGCTACGAGGTCAAGGTCAACGACCCGTACAAGGGTGTGGAACTCGTCCGCGCGTACTCGGATCCGAAACGCGGCCGCCACAGTCTGCAGGTGGAGATCAACAAGCGGCTTTACATGGACGAGGCGACCCGCAGCAAACATGCGGGCTTTACGACGTTGCAGAAGAACCTGACCGCGCTCGTCGAGGCGATCGCCGACTACGCCCGCCGGTCCGCAGCCGCGGCACGCGGCAACACCTGAAGGAGCGCACGATGCCCGAACACCATCCGATCGAGATCCAGCCGCCCGACATCGCGCCTTTCAGGGCGTCGAACACCGGCGTCGATTACGTCCACGTGCTCGACTCGGGCAAACCGGGGCCGAACGTGATGGTGCAGGCGCTGACGCACGGCAACGAGTTCTGCGGCGCGCTGGCGCTCGAATACCTGTTCCGCGCGGCGGTGGCGCCGGTGCGAGGCAAGCTCACGCTCGCGTTCGCCAACGTCGCCGCGTACGCGCGCTTCGACTTCGACGATCCGGACGCGTCGCGCTTCGTCGACGAGGACTACAACCGCGTGTGGGCCGACGACGTGCTGCTCGGCCCGCGCGACTCGGCGGAGCTCGCTCGCGCGCGCGAGCTGCGGCCGTTCGTCGACGCGGCGGACTTCCTGCTCGACATCCATTCGATGCACGAGCCGTGCCGCCCGATCATGGTGTGCGGGATGATCGAAAAGGGCGTGCAGTTCGCGCGTCGGCTCGGCGTTCCGGCGGACCTGTTGATCGACACCGGCCATCCGGCCGGATTGCGGATGCGCGATCGCGGCGGATTCGGCGATCCGGCGAGCCCGAAGAATGCGCTGCTGATCGAGTGCGGCCAGCACTGGGAACGCAGCGCGGTCGACGTGGCGATCGACACGACGCTGCGTTTCCTGATGGCCACCGGCGCGGTCGGCGCCGACTGGGCCGGACCGCGACTGCGCATCGAGCCGCCGCCGCGGCAGCGGCTGATCCGCGTGACCGAGCCGGTGGTCGCGAAGTCGATGGACTTCCGCTTCGCTGCGCGTTACACGGGGCTCGAGGTGATCGAAAAAGCGGGCACGCCGATCGCATACGACGGCGACACCGTCTGGACCGCGCCGTACGACGGCACGGTGCTCGTGATGCCTTCGCTGAAGCACGTCAGCCCGGGCACGACGATGGTGCGGCTCGGCCGCTACGAGTGACGACGCAGCGCCCCGCGCGCGACCAGCACGGCGGAAAACATCAACGCGAGCCCGGTCCGGACGAACGCGGCTTCGAGCGGCAGGTCGAGCGCAGCCCCGGCGACTTCGGTCGTCCATCGATACGCGACCGCGCTCCAGAGGCTGCCCGTGCGAACCGCGAGCCACGTCAGCACGACCGTGTCGACGAGCAGCGCGACGAAAAAGTGCGCGGCGCCGGCCGACGCGATGCCGAGCGCCGCGTGGTGAGTCCCGTCGATGAAGAACAGCGGCAGATGCCAGACCGCCCAAGCGGCGCCGACGGCAAGTCCCGCCGCGAGCGGCGTGCGCGACTCGAGCAGTTGCGGCAGCGCGTAGCCGCGCCACGCGGGTTCCTGGGTCAACGGACCGAGCAGCAAGGGCAGCGCGAACGCGGCGACTTCGCTCGGTGCGGGCCAGGCGGGCGGGCGACCGGTCAGCGCGGTCTGAACCGCCCACGCCGCGGCAGCGAAGGCGATCGGCAGCAGCAGCGCGGCCAGCCCGTAGCGCGACGCCGGCGGCGCGACGCGCAGCCGCGCGCGAAACAGCGCACGCTCGGAGCCGCTGCGAGCGAGCGCGACGATCAGCGCGAGCAGCGGGCCGGCGCCGCCCGCCCAGTGCAGCACGCGGCCCGGCATCGCGGTCGCGCCGCCGTC
>JBKBSH010000199.1:0-4785 GCA_046291795.1 Burkholderiaceae bacterium
GAGAACCTCAACGGCTCGATCGCACGCTACACACGCAACGTCAAGCGATGGCGCGATGGACAAATGACCCTGCGATGGATCGCCAGCGCGCTCAGCGAAGCCAAGGACGGCTTGCGCAAGCTGCGCGGACATCGCGACATGAACGACCTCATCGCTGCCTTGGACGAGCGCGTCGCGCAAGCCCAGCCCGTTGAACTCAAGGCCGCGTAGGATCACGAATGAGGAGCCGTCACCGGGCACGGTTCAACAGCGATCGGGACATCGCCCACTGGACTGGCCCGCTGCAGCAATTGCGCTTCGCGCAGTCGGCTTCGGCGGCTACCGCGACGTGGCCGGTGTCCCGGTCGAACGCATTTGGCGCGACCTGCGCGTCACGCAGCGGTACGAAGGCACGCGCGACGTCCAGCGCCTGATTGTCGGACGCGCGCGGGCTTCGCCCCCCTGTGCCGGCCGCTGGGCGAGCCTGCTGTGCACGACGGCGCCACCGCCACAGTAGACCGACAGCCGCCCCGGTAAGATAAGGACCAGGGCCAGCGGTATGAGGTCGTCTGTTCGATGACGGGAAACACATTCGATTTCGAGGTAGCGGTGATCGGCGGTGGCCCTGGCGGCTCGACTGCCGCCACTGCGCTGGCGCGGTGTGGCCGGCGCGTTGTGCTGCTGGAGCGGGAGCGCTTCCCGCGCTTTCACATCGGCGAGTCGCAGCTGCCGTGGAGTAACGAGCTGTTCCGCGCCCTTGGCGTCGAGGAGGCAATTCGGCAGGCCGGCTTCGTGCAGAAATGGGGTGCGAGCTTCCGCGCCTGGCACCGCGACGTCGAGCAATACGCCGATTTTTCTGCCGCAGTGGAAACGCGCACGCCGCAGACCTACCAGGTGCCGCGCGCGCGCTTCGACGAGCTACTGCTGCGCCATGCCGAGCGCAGCGGCGTGGCGGTGCGCGAAGGCATGCGCTTCCTGGACGCCGAGTTTGACGCCGGCGGCGTGACGATCCGCTACGCCGAGCCCGAAGGCGCCGAGCGTAGCGTGCGCGTGGCTGCCGTGATCGACGCCTCGGGCCGCAGCGGCGTGCTCGCCAAGCGCTTCGGCACACACGAATACGATCCCCTTCTGCAGAACATCGCGATCCACGCGCAGTACGAGGGCATCCCGCGCGCAAGCGGCCGTCGCGCCGGCGACATCCGCATGTTCACGCGCCCAGACATGGGCTGGATCTGGCTGATCCCGCTGTCAGACACCATCGTCAGCGTGGGCGCGGTGATCCCGAAGCGCGTGCACCAACACGAAGGCAAAGCGACGCCTGAAGACAGTCTTGCCCATTATCTGGCGACGACGCCGCACTTGCCGCCGCTGCTGGCAAACGTGCGTTGCATCAGCCCGGTGCGGGTCGATGTCGATTACTCGTATCTGGCCACGCGCATGGCCGGTGACCGCTGGGTTGCGGTCGGCGACGCCGCCGCCTTTCTCGATCCGATCTTCTCCACCGGCGTGCTGCTGGCGATGCAGGCCGGCCTGGAGGCGGCAGCGGCGATCGACGCCGGCCTGCGGCGCGGCGACCTGTCGGCGCGCATCTTCACTAGCTACGAGCGCCTGGTACGCAAGCGCTATCACCACTTCCGGCGCTTCGCGGTCGGCTTCTACGACCCGGCGTTCCGCGACCTGTGGTTTACGCCGAACAAGCGCTTCGGCATCTACAGTGCGATCGTCTCGGTCCTGGCCGGCAACTGGCGGCCGTCGCTTACCACGCGCGCGAAGATCGCGCTGTTTTTCGTGCTCGTGGCGCTGCGGCGCCGGCTTGCCACAGCGGTGTCGCCGAGCGAGACTTCGCGCGAAGCCAACTAAACGCCGGCTGCATTTGCAGTGGTGCTTACGCCGATGCTCTTGGTCACCGACTTCAGCGCCGCCGCTGTCGGTGCTTCGTCCGGGTGAAAACCGTGACCGCAGCGATCGCGCCAGCCGCGCCGGTGATCGACCCGCTAAACCGCGCGCTGGCCCGCGCCGTCGTCGATCCACAGGTCGGCGCTGCGCTCGACGCTCTCGTGCTCGAAGCCGACACGCGGCGTCGCGCCGGCCCCGCCAACGGTCTGCTGTCGAGCGTGCAGCGGCGCCATGGTCGCGCGCGTTGCCGGCGTTCGCCCGCACGCCGCGACGGCGGAGATGTCGCGAAGATTTCGCCGCGCGCGGTGCGCTGGCCAGACGCACGCGGCCGCAGAGCCGTGACCGATCATGCGATCGCGCATACGCTCACGGTCGGCGTCGGTTTCGATTAGATCGAGTGCGTGCTCGGGCGGCACGCACGGGCACGCGCGTGCAAAGGGATCGAAACGATTTCCGGTCGACACCCGTGCGCGCGACCAC
This sequence comes from Burkholderiaceae bacterium, assembly GCA_046291795.1. Taxonomy (GTDB): domain Bacteria; phylum Pseudomonadota; class Gammaproteobacteria; order Burkholderiales; family Burkholderiaceae_F; genus DSNY01. The sequence continues at coordinate 2,356 of JBKBSH010000199.1, forward strand.
AGCCCGTTGACTGGCAATGAAATCCGCCTGGCTGAACGCCTGTCACACGCACATTGCCGCGCACCTCGGTCTGCATGTGGCCGGCGGCGCCCGGTTGTGGCTGCGGAAGCGGACGTGGCCGACGCGAGCGATGTCCCAACCTGATGAACAAACGCACGATCATGCAGCCGCCGCTGCAGGCCCGCCGCCTCACCCAGTGGAAACCGGCGCCCGCCATCGTCACCTCGCTCGCCTGGCACGGCTTGGCCAGCGCGCTGGCCCTGGCTCATCCTCCCGCCTGGCCGTGGGTGCTGGGCGGGATCGCTGCCAACCACCTACTGCTGACCGCGGCCGGCTTGTGGCCGCGCTCCACGCTGCTCGGCCCCAACCTGACGCGGCTACCCGCGCAGGCGGCAGCGCAGGGCTGGGTGGCGCTGACGTTCGACGACGGCCCCGACCCGAAGGTGACGCCGTACGTACTCGATTTGCTGGACGCCAGCGGCGCGCGGGCGAGTTTTTTCTGCATCGGCCGCCGCGCGCGCGCGCATCCGGCGCTGGTGCGTGAGATTGTCGCCCGCGGGCACCGGGTGGAGAACCACGGCAACGCACACTCCAAGGCGTTCGCGGCCTACGGCTACTTTCGCATGCGCGCCGACATCGAAGCGGCGCAAAACGTGCTCGCCGACCTGACTGGCCAGCAACCGCGTTTCTTCCGCCCGCTGGGAGGTCTGCGCAGTCCGTTGCTCGATCCGGTGCTGGCGCAGTTGGATCTGCGGCTGGCGAGCTGGACGCGACGCGGTTTTGATTCCGTAAGCCGCGATCCCGACCGCGTATTACGCCGCTTGACGCGTGGTCTGCGCGCCGGCGATGTCTTGCTCCTGCACGACGGCTGCGCCCCCCTCACGGCCAGCGGCGAACCCGTCTCGCTGGCGATGCTGCCGTCGCTACTGGCAACGATGCGGGCCGCTGGTTTACAGTCCGTCGCATTGGCCGACGCGGTGCCGTAGAGCGGCCGCCCCGATCCGAGGGGAGGTCGTGCCCGTCACGCTCGTACACCCGGCCGGCTTCAACTTCGTTCCGGGCCAAGCAGACCTTGCGATGCTGGCCAACCGCATGGCGCCGACAGGCATCATGCAGCTGGCGAGCTGTCTGAAAAAACACGGCCACCTGACCGCCTTGCACGCCTGAAGTTGGAGTTGCCCTGCTTGCGCGGACGGTTAAGCAAACGCTGATCAATTCCACTGCATCGGAGCGACATGCATCGAAGGTATCGATGCGAGATGCGGGGATGAGGATGAAGCAGATGACCTTGGCAGCGGCGGCCGATGCGGCCGCGGGATTCGAGCGTTTTCGAAAGCCCACGCGCCGCGACGCATTTCTGGCCGAGATGCAAGCGATCGTGCCGTAGGGTCGGCTGGCGGCGCTGATCGAGCCGCACGACCCAAGCCCGGCAACGGCCGCCCGCCGGTGGGCGTGGAGCGCATGCTGCGCATCCACCTGCTGCAGCACTGGTTCAATCTGGCCGATGTGGCGTGCGAGGAGGCGCTGTACGACTCGGCGGCACTGCGTGCTTTCGTCGGCCTCGACCTGGGCCGAGAGCCGGTGCCCGACGCCACCACCATCCTGAAGTTCCGCCACCTGCTGCAGCGCCACGACCTGGGGCAGGCCATCTTCGCCGAGGTCGGCCGCAGCCTGCAGCAGCGCGGACGCAGGTTGAGCGCAGGCACGATCGTGGATGCCACCATCATCGCCACGCCGAGCCCGACCAAGAACGCCGAGCGGCAGCGCGACCCCGAGATGAAGCAAACGCGCAAGGGCAACCCGCGGTACTTTGCGCGCTGGCGCGCGTCCCGCTGCGCGGGACCGCCGGCCACGGGCCGGCGTCCTGCGGCCCCTGCGGGGCCTGGTGGCATGAAGGTGCACGTGGGCGCAGACAGCAAGAACGCCCTGGCGCACAGCGCGGTGGTCACCGCTCTGCCAACGTGCACGACAAGCATGCGCTGGCCGAGCTGCTGCACGGTGCGGGAAAGCGCGTCTACGGCGACCGCGGCTACCAGGGCTGTGGCGACCTCATCAAAGCCGCAGCGCCCCAGGCGCGCGACTTCACGAACCGGCGCGTACGCAAGCCCGGCGGCGACGACCAGGCCGAGCGGCTGCGCAATCGCACCAAGAGCCGAACCCGTGCGCCGGTGGAGCACCCGTTTCACGTGCTCAAGCGCCTGTGGGGTTCGTCAAGGTGCGCTATCGCGGTCTGGCCAAGAACGCCAACCGCGTCTTCACGGCGCTGGCGATGGTCAACCTGTATCTGGCCGCGCGGCGCGTGCCGGTGCGTATTTCGGCGAATGTGACCGCGCGTTTCGGCGCAACGTGAGCGCACAATTCGGTTCATCGTGACCGGCGATTCCGGCATCGTGACCGCCGCGACCTTGGCGATCGTGACGGGGCGCCGCG
>JBKBSH010000200.1:0-4769 GCA_046291795.1 Burkholderiaceae bacterium
GTCGTCGTCAAGAAGAATGGCGAGATCGCGATCGCGTCGGACGCGCTCGTGACCTTCGGCGAGACCCGGCTGCCGCACGGCTATGAGGTCAACGAAAAGATCATCCGGGTCGGCGACTCGTACATCGGGCTGGCCGGCAGCACCGCGCACTTCGCGGTGCTCGCCGAGGCGCTGCGCAACCTGGGCGAGGAGTGCCGGCTCGGCAGCCGGCAGCAGATCTTCACGACCTTCCAGAAGCTGCACGCGGTACTCAAGGAACGGTACTTCCTGAACCCGAAGGAAGACGAGTCCGATCCGTACGAGTCGTCGCAGATCACCGCGGTGATCGCGAATCCGACCGGAATCTACGGCGTCTACTCGTACCGCGAGGTCTTCAGCTTCGAGCGGTTCTGGGGCATCGGCTCGGGCCGCAACTTCGCGCTCGGGGCGATGTACGCCGCGTACGACCGGCTGAAGTCGGCGCGCGCGATCGCCGAGGTCGGCGTCAAGGCGGGTGCCGAGTTCGACAAGAGTTCAGCGTTGCCGGTGCGCGCGTTCAGCCTGCCGCTGGCGGGCGGAGAGACCACATGAGCCAGGCGATCGAAGTGAAGGTTCCGGACATCGGCGACTTCAAGGACGTGGAAGTCATCGAGGTGCTCGTGAAGGCGGGCGACGTCGTCGCGAAGGAGCAGTCGCTGATCACGGTCGAGAGCGACAAGGCGTCGATGGAGATCCCGTCGTCGCACGCGGGGCGAGTGAAAGCCATGCGGGTGAAGTTGGGAGACAAGGTTTCCGAGGGCAGCGTCATCCTCGAGCTGGAGGCGGCCGAGTCGGGGGACGCTGCAACGCCCCCCCGGCCGTCCTTGACGAAAGGGGAAGGGGAGCCGCTTCAGGGTGCGTCGCCTCCCTTTGAAAAAGAGGGGTTGGGGGGGATTCCCGCGGCCTCGGCCGTGCAGCGCTCCGCCATCGCCGCCGACATCGACTGCGACATGCTCGTGCTCGGCGCCGGCCCCGGCGGCTATTCGGCGGCGTTCCGCGCGGCCGATCTCGGGATGCGCACGGTGCTCGTCGAGCGCTACGCGGCGCTCGGCGGCGTGTGTCTGAACGTCGGCTGCATACCGTCGAAGGCGCTGCTGCACGTGGCAGCGGTGCTGGACGAAGCTGCGCACTTCGCCGACTTGGGGGTGGCGTTCGGCAAGCCGGCGGTCGACCTCGCAAAGCTGCGCGCTCACAAGGCGAAAGTCGTCGGCAGGCTCACCGGCGGGCTCGCTGCGATGGCGAAGATGCGCAAGGTCACGGTCGTCCGCGGCTACGGCAGCTTCGTCGGGCCGAACCATCTCGAAGTCGAGCTGACCACGGGTGACGGCCAGGACAAGACCGGCGAGAAGAAGACGATCCGCTTCGACCGCGCGATCATCGCCGCCGGATCGGCGGCGGTGCGGCTGCCGTTTTTGCCCGACGATCCGCGCATCGTCGACTCCACCGGCGCGCTCGAACTGCCCACGATCCCGCAGCGGATGCTGGTCATCGGCGGCGGCATCATCGGGCTCGAGATGGCGACGGTGTATTCGACGCTGGGCAGCCGTATCGACGTCGTCGAGATGATGGACGGGCTGATGCTCGGCGCCGATCGCGATCTCGTGCGCGTCTGGCAGAAGCACAACGCCGGCCGCTTCGACAAGGTGATGCTGAAGACCCGGACGGTCGCTGCCGAAGCCAGGCCCGACGGCCTTTGGGTTCGTTTCGAAGGGGAACAGGCGCCACCAGAACCGCAGCGCTACGACATGATCCTGCAGTCGGTCGGCCGCAGCCCGAACGGCGGCAAGATCGGCGCCGAGCGCGCCGGCGTGAAGGTCACCGAGCGCGGCTTCATCGAAGTCGACTCGCAGATGCGCACCAGCGCGCCGCACATCTTTGCGATCGGCGACATCGTCGGCCAGCCGATGCTGGCGCACAAGGCCGTGCACGAAGGCCACGTCGCGGCCGAAGCCGCCGCCGGACACAAGTCGCACTTCGACGCGCGCGTGATTCCGTCGGTCGCCTACACGGACCCGGAGGTCGCCTGGGCGGGTCTGACCGAAGACGAGGCCAGGCAGAAAGGTGTGCGGATCGGCGTCGCCAGGTTCCCGTGGAGCGCGAGCGGGCGCGCCATCGCCAACGGGCGCGACGAGGGCTTCACCAAGCTGCTGTTCGACGAAGACACGCATCGCATCGTCGGCGGCGGCATCGTCGGCACGCACGCCGGCGACCTGATCTCCGAGATCGCGCTGGCGATCGAAATGGGTTGCGACGCGACCGACATCGGCCGAACGATCCATCCGCACCCGACGCTCGGCGAGTCGATCGGCATGGCCGCCGAAATCTACGAAGGCGTCTGTACCGACGTTCCTCCCGCGCGCAGGTAGGCGCGGGGGCCGATCGTCGCCGAACGGGGGCGGGCGAAACCTGGCCGGCTCATCCGGTTCGCGCAAGCCGCGTTAAGGCGCTCGATCGCGTTCGTACGCGCGCCATCGCGCGTTCTGGCGTCTTCGCCCGTGGGCGAGTTCGGGTGTAGTCTCTGGGGCGCTTGAACACGGCACTTCACGCGTAGTCCCCGCAGAGGGACCGATCACACGCACAGGGGGACATGGGCTTCCTCGACTTTCATGCCGCCGGCGGAGCCGTCGCCGACGACGCGCCGCGCGCCGCAACCGAACCGGCGGCCGACGCGCTCGCATGGTCGGACCCCGCCACGTGGGGCGGCCACGTTCCTCGGCCGGGCGACGATGTCGTGATCGGCGCCGGTCGCAGCGTGGTCATCGATCGTGACGTCGACGTCGCGTCGATCACGGTCTTCGGCACGCTGCAATTCGCGCCGCTCGACCTGACGGTTCGTTCGAACTGGATACTCGTCGACGGCGGCGGAGTGTTGCGTGCGGGCAGCGCCGAGGCGCCGCGCGGCGAGCGCCTGACGCTTTCGCTGCGCGGGGTGCCGTCGGACGCGAGCGTGCAGGGGCTCGGCACCAAGTTCCTCGCGGCGGTCCGCGGCGGAACGATCGAACTGAACGGCCGGCGCCGCGCGAGCTGGGTTCCGCTCGGCGACTCGACGATCGTCGGCGCGAATTTCGTCCGGCTCGCTCAGCCGGTCGACTGGCTGCCGGGCGAGACCGTGGCGATCGCCTCGGGCGGAGCCGAATTGCCGCTGGTCGAAGAACGCACGGTCGTCGGCGTCGAGCACGACCGCTGCACGCTGGCGCTCGACCGCCCGCTGCAACACCGTCACCTCGGCCGCAATGCGCCGGTGCTGCGTGCGCCGGCGTCGGCGATCGCCAAGGTCGCGCTGCTGGCGCGCAGCATCGTCGTCGAAGGCGATGAAGGCTCGACCGCCGGCGGCTTCGGCGCGCACTGTCTGATCGGCAGCGGCACGCCGGAGGCCGCAGGCGAAGGCGCGCGCACGTCGTGCGGGCGCTTTCGGCACGTCGAATTCCGCCGGATGGGACAGTTCAATCGCGGCGAGCGCTTTCCGTTGCAGTGGATCGCCAACGGCGACTCGGCCGCGAGCTGCGCGATCGACTGTCTGATCCACCAGTCGTTCCAGCGCGGCGTGGTGGTCGCCGGTTCGCCGCACGTCCGACTCGCCGGCAATGTCGTGTACAAGCCGTACGGCCATGCCTACGTGATCGAGCACACCGACGACGCGGCGCAGATGATCTCGACCAATCTGGTCGTTCGGCCGCGCGTGGTCCGCTTCGCGCATCCTGCGTTGCGGGGGCTGCACGAGCACCGCCCGCGCGCGTTCTGGTTCGGCCCTCTGCACACCCGTTCCGCCGGCCGCGGCGCGCACTGAACGCCGCGCGCCGCCGGTTATGATCCTGCCTGCAACGCGGGGAGGACCGGTGACGACACAGCAAGAGCTCAAGCGCGCGGTCGCCAAGGCGGCGATCCGTTTCGTTCCCGAAGGCAGGATCGTCGGCGTCGGCACGGGTTCCACCGCGGACCTGTTCATCGACGAACTGGCCAAGATCAAGGACCGGATCCTCGGCGCGGTCACGAGTTCCGAGCGCAGCGGCAAGCGGCTCGCGGCGCACGGCATCCGGCTGTTCGACCTGAACGACGTCGACGATCTTCCCGTCTACATCGACGGCGCCGACGAAATCGACGGCTCGTTCGCGATGATCAAGGGCGGCGGCGCCGCGCTGACGCGCGAGAAGATCGTCGCCGCGGTGGCCACACGGTTCGTCTGCATCGCCGACGAGAGCAAGCGCGTCGACGTGCTCGGCCGCTTTCCGCTGCCGGTCGAGGTGATCCCGATGGCGCGCAGGTACGTCATGCGCCGACTCGCCGAACTGGGCGGGCACCCCAAGTGGCGCGAAGGCGTGGTCACCGACAACGGCAACGTCATCGTCGACGTGCACGGGCTGCGCATCACCGATCCGGTCGGCCTAGAAACGGCCATCGACGGCATCGTCGGTGTGGTGACCAACGGATTGTTCGCGCGGCGCGGCGCGGACGTGCTGCTGCTCGGCACGACCGACGGCGTGATCGAGTCGCACAGGCCGTGAGACATCCGCCGCAAGCGGCGCGGTTGCCTGAACGCCGCGCGGGCGCGTGAGCGCGCAGCGGCGCCAGTGGGTACGCGCGCTGCTCGCGTTGACCGCGGTTCCGGCGTCGTATTTCCTGCTGGCGCTCGCGCTCGGCGCGTTGCCGGTGAACCGCGACTTTGCCGAGAGCGTCGACGGGGTTGCGATCTACGTGCGAACCAACGGCATACACGCCGAGATCGTCGTGCCGACACGCGCGGCAGGCGTGGA
>JBKBSH010000201.1:0-4766 GCA_046291795.1 Burkholderiaceae bacterium
GGCGCGCGAAGCGGTGGCCGCGTTCGGCGCAGGAGCGGCGCACTTCGCCGACATCGACGCGCTCGTCGCCGCGGCGCGCGTCACCGCCGTGCCCGGCGCGACGCTGCTCGTCAAGGGCTCGCGTTTCATGCGTATGGAGCGCGTCGTGCAGGCGCTGCGGGAGCCGGGGTCGTGAGCCCGATCCGCAGTCCGCGATCCGCAAACGGCGGCGGGCAACGCTGATGCTGCTCGAACTGTTCCAATGGCTCGCGCAGGACATCCGCGCGTTCAACGTCTTCAGCTACCTGACGCTGCGCGCGTTGCTCGCGGCGGCGACGGCGCTCGCGATCGGGCTGGCGGCCGGGCCGTGGGTGATCCGCAGGCTGACCGAGCTGAAGATCGGTCAGGCCGTTCGCGCCGAGGGACCGCAGTCGCACCTCGCCAAGACGGGAACGCCGACGATGGGCGGCGCGCTGATCCTGATCTCGGTCGGCGTGACGACGCTGCTGTGGGCCGACCTGTCGAACCGCTTCGTCTGGGTCGTGCTGCTGGTGACGCTGGGCTTCGGCTGGATCGGTTGGGTCGACGACTACCGCAAGGTCGTCCACCGCAACCCGAAGGGAATGAGCGCGAAGGAGAAGTACTTGTGGCAGTCGCTGATCGGGCTCGCCGCGGCGTTGTATCTGGCGTTCGCGATCGCCGCACCTTCGACCGAACGCATGTGGCCGCTTCTGCTGCAGTGGATCGCCAACGGCTTCACGATCGATCTGCCGCCGCGCGTCGATCTGATCGTCCCGTTCTTCAAGAACTTCGCCTATCCGATGGGCGTGTTCGGCTTCGTGATCCTGTCTTACTTCGTGATCGTCGGCACGAGCAACGCGGTGAATCTGACCGACGGGCTCGACGGCCTGGCGATCCTGCCCGCGTCGATGGTCGCCGCCGCGCTCGGCGTGTTCGCCTATGTCGTCGGCCGCGCCGACTTCTCGAGGTACCTGCTGTTCCCGTACATCCCGGGCGCGGGCGAGGTCGCGATCATCTGCGCCGCGATCGCCGGCGCGGGGCTCGCCTTCCTGTGGTTCAACGCGTACCCGGCGCAGGTGTTCATGGGCGACGTCGGAGCGCTCGCGCTCGGCGCGGCGCTGGGAACGATCGCGGTGATCACGCGCCAGGAGATCGTGCTCGTCATCATGGGCGGCGTCTTCGTCGCCGAAACGATCTCGGTGATGCTGCAGGTCGCCTACTTCCGCTGGACCGGCGGCCGCCGGATCTTCCGCATGGCGCCGCTGCACCATCACTTCGAGCTGTCCGGATGGAAGGAGAACCAGGTCGTCGTCCGCTTCTGGATCATCACGATCATGCTCGTGCTGGTCGGGTTGTCGACGCTCAAGATCCGATGAATGCCGCGCTGATCCTCGGTCTCGGCGAAAGCGGTCTGGCGATCGCGCGCTGGCTGGCGCGCGACGGCGTGCCGCTGCGCGTCGCCGACACGCGCGGCGAGCCGCCGATGCTCGCGGTTTTGCGCGCCGAGTTGCCCGATGCGCGGTTCGTCGCAGGCGCGTTCGACGAATCGCTGCTCGAGGGAGCGAACCTCGTCGCGATCAGTCCGGGGCTTTCGCCGACGCATTCGGACGCCGCAATCGTCGTCGGCGCGGCGAAGAAGCGCGGCATCGAGGTCGTCGGCGAGATCGAGCTGTTCGCGCGTGCGCTCGCCAGGCTGCGCGACGAGCGCAATTACGCGCCCCGCGTGGTCGGCGTGACCGGAACGAACGGCAAGACGACGACGGCGCGGCTCGCCGGGCTGCTGATCGAGCGAACCGGTCGCGACGTCGCGGTCGCGGGCAACATTTCGCCGACCGCGCTCGACGTGCTGCGCGAGCGGCTCGACGCGAACCGTCTGCCCGAGGTCTGGGTGCTCGAGCTGTCGAGCTTCCAGCTCGCGACGACCGCGTCGCTCGCGTGCGACGCGGCCGCGGTGCTCAACGTCACGCAGGATCACCTCGACTGGCACGGCACGCTCGACGCCTACGCGAAAGCGAAGTCGCGGATCTTCGCGAAGGACACGGTGCAGGTGCTCAACCGCGACGACCCGCTCGCGATGGCGATGGCGCGCGGCAAATCGCACCCGGCGACCTTCGGTGCGGGCGCGCCGACGCAGGCCGACGAGTACGGCCTGGTTCGCGATGGCGGTCTCGCCTGGCTCGCGTACGCCGAGGATCTGAGTCAGGGGCAACGACGGCGCAGGGCCGCGTCCGAACTGCCCGGGATCGACGGCGAAGTGTTCGTCCACCGGCTGATGCCGGCCGACGCGCTGCGCATCCGCGGCCGGCACAACGCGCTGAACGCGCTCGCTGCGCTCGCGCTGGCGCGCGCGATCGGCTGCCCGCTCGCGCCGATGCTGCACGCGTTGCGCGAATACCGGGGAGAGCCGCACCGCGTCGAGCTGATCGCGTCGGTCGGCGGCGTCGAGTACTACGACGACAGCAAAGGCACCAACGTCGGTGCGACGGTCGCTGCACTCGAAGGGCTCGGCGCGGAGATGGCCGGGGCCGGGTCGCGGCTCGTCGTCATCCTCGGCGGCGACGGCAAGGGGCAGGACTTCGCGCCGCTTGCCGCGCCGCTGGCGGCGTACGCGCGCGCGGTCGTGCTGATCGGCCGCGACGCGCCGCGCATCGGCGAGCTGCTGCGCGGCGCGACCTATCCGGTCGAGTCGTGCGCGTCGCTGCCCGACGCGGTACGCGCCTGCGCCCGCTACGCGCGGGCGGGCGATGCGGTGCTGCTGTCGCCGGCGTGCGCAAGCCTCGACATGTTCCGCAACTACGCGCATCGGGCCGAGGTGTTCAGGCAGGCGGTCTGCGAACTCGCGGCCGAGGCGGGGCAGCCATGCTGAGCCGCCTGTTTCGCGGACGGCGCGATGCCGGCGCAGGCCACCGGCGCGGCAACGCGGGCGGTGCATCGGTGCTTTCGCTCGCAGGCATTGGCACCGCGGGGCTGCCGGCGCGCGCCGGTCGCGGGCTCGATCGCTTCGACCGGCCGCTGGCGATCGTCGTCGCCGCCCTGATCCTGATCGGCGTCGTGATGGTGTATTCGGCGTCGATCTCGCTCGCCGACTCGCCGCGCTACAACGTGGCGCCGACGCACTTCCTGGTGCGCCACCTCGCCGCGCTCGCGGCCGCCTTCGTCGCCGCGGCGGCGGCGCTGTCGGTGCCGCTGGCGACCTGGCAGCGGCTCGCGCCGTGGCTGTTCCTCGGCTGTCTTCTGCTGCTGGTCGCGGTGCTGATCCCGGGCGTGGGACGGGGGGCGCTCGGCGCACGGCGATGGATCTCGCTGGGGCTGTTCAACCTGCAGCCGTCGGAGCTGATGAAGCTCGCCTGCGTGCTGTACGCGGCCGACTTTACCGTGCGCAAGCAGGACCACATGCACCGTTTCTGGAAGGGCTTCGGACCGCTCGGGCTGGCGATGCTGACGATCGCCGTGCTGGTCGGCCGCCAGCCCGACCTGGGCGCAGCGCTGATGCTGATGGTCATCGGCATGGGCATCCTGTTCCTCGGCGGGCTGAGCCTGAGGCTGTGCGTCGCGGTGGCGGTCATCGGAGTCGCCGGGCTCGTGGCCGTGATCCTGCACGGCGCCGCGTTCCGGCTCGAGCGGATCGAGGCCTACATCGACCCGTTCGCCCCGCAGCACGCGTACGCGAAGGGCTATCAGCTGACGCATTCGCTGATCGCGTTCGGTCGCGGCGAATGGTTCGGCGTCGGGCTCGGCGGCAGCGTCGAGAAGCTGCACTACCTGACCGAAGCGCACACCGACTTCATTCTGGCGGTCATCGGCGAGGAGCTCGGACTCGTCGGTGTGCTGACGGTGATCGTGTTGTTCTACTGGCTGGTCAAGCGCGCGTTCGAGATCGGCCGGCAGGCGGTCGCGCTGGAACGCACCTTTGCCGGGCTGGTGGCACAGGGCATCGGCCTGTGGATCGGCGTGCAGGCCTTCGTCAACATGGGTGTGGCGACCGGACTGCTGCCGACGAAAGGGCTGACGCTGCCGTTCATGAGCTACGGCGGCTCGGCCCTCGTCGCGACCGTCGTCGCGATCGGCGTGCTGCTGCGCGTCGACCTCGAGAATCGGGAACTGATGCGCGGAGGCCGCGCATGAGGCACCTGCTGGTCGCAGCGGCGGGCACCGGCGGACACGTGATGCCGGCGCTGGCGGTCGCCCAAGCGCTGCGCGAGCGCGGCTGGCGCGTGTCCTGGCTCGGCACGACCGCCGGAATCGAGCGCCGGCTGGTCGAGCCTCGCGGAATCGAGTTCGACGCGGTGGACTTCGCCGGTCTGCGCGGCAAGGGGTGGAAAGCGATCGCTTTCGGCGGCTTGTACCTGCTGCGCGCGTTGTGGCAGAGCCGCCGCATCGTGCGCGCACGGCGTCCAACGCTCGCGTTCGCCACCGGCGGCTATATCGCCGTTCCGGCCGGTCTGGCCGTGTCGCTGCACGGCGCTCCGCTCGTGCTTCTGAACGCAGACGCCGCGCCGCTGCTTTCGACGAAACTGCTCGCCCCGCTCGCGTCGGCGGTGCTGTGCGGCTTCGACGGCGAGGCCGCGCGCCGCGCCGGCGACAAGGCGCTGGTGACGGGCAATCCGGTTCGCGACGAGATCGCGCAGATCGCACCGCCGGCGGGCCGCTACGCGCGGCGCAGCGGCCCGCTCGCGCTGCTCGTGATCGGCGGCAGCCTCGGCAGCCGGGTGCTGAACCAGACGGTTCCGGCCGCGCTCGCGGCCATCGACGAAGCTCGGCGTCCG
>JBKBSH010000202.1:0-4758 GCA_046291795.1 Burkholderiaceae bacterium
CGAAGGCAGGCGCGTGAAAGGGGCGCCGGGGATCTACGTCCCGGTGAACGAGGCCCCCCCGCCCCGGCGCTCTCCCGTCGTCCGGGCCGACGGAGAAAAAAAGGTGTCTGACCCCGATTTTTCGGGGGTCGCGAAGATCGCGGCGCTGGGGATCAAGGTGACGAACGGGCGCAGCTATCACGGCGTGGCGTTGAACGTGGCGATGGATCTGGCGCCGTTTTCACTGATCGACCCGTGCGGCTATCGGTCCTTGGCGACGGTCGACTTGGCTACACTGCGCATCCAGACGACCTGGCACGAAGCGGCGGAGCGGCTCGCCGCGCGGCTCGCCGATCATCTCAGCCCATGAGCTCCGAAGTCATCCGCAAGCCGACGCCCGGCGCCGACCCCTACGCGAAGAAGAAGGGCGAGGCGAAGACCGCGCCAGTCTTCAAGAAATTCCCGATCAGGGTCTCCGCCGCGACCGCGCCGCTACGCAAGCCCGACTGGCTGCGCGTGCGCGCCGGCTCGCCGACCACGCGCTTCTACGAAATCAAGAGCATCCTGCGCGAGCACCGGCTGCACACGGTGTGCGAGGAAGCCACCTGCCCCAACATCGGCGAGTGCTTCGGCAAGGGCACGGCAACCTTCATGATCATGGGCGACAAGTGCACGCGCCGCTGCCCGTTCTGCGACGTCGGCCACGGCCGCCCCGATCCGCTCGACGCCGACGAGCCGATCAACCTGGCGGAAACGATCGCCGCGCTGAAGCTTTCGTACGTCGTCATCACCTCGGTCGACCGCGACGACCTGAAGGACGGCGGCGCGCAGCACTTCGTCGACTGCATCCGCGCCGTGCGCGAGCGCTCGCCGCGAACGAAGATCGAAGTGCTGGTGCCGGACTTCCGCGGTCGCATCGAGCGAGCTCTCGACATTCTCGAGTCCGCGCCGCCCGACGTGATGAACCACAACCTCGAGACCGTACCGCGGCTGTATCGCGAAGCGCGGCCCGGCGGTGATTACGCGCATTCGCTCGCGCTGCTGCAGGCGTTCAAGCGCCGTATGGCGGCACGAGGTCTGGCCGTGCCGACCAAGAGCGGGCTGATGGTCGGCCTCGGCGAGACCGACGACGAGATCCTGCAGGTCATGCGCGATCTGCGCGCGCACGGCGTCGACATGCTGACGATCGGCCAGTATCTCGCGCCGACCAACCATCATTTGCCGGTGCGCCGCTACGTCCACCCGGACACGTTCGAGATGTTCGAGCGCGAGGCGCGGACAATGGGCTTTTCGCATGCGGCGTGCGGCGCGCTCGTGCGCAGCTCGTATCACGCCGACCGGCAGGCGCACGCAGCGGGTTACGCGTAAGCCGGGCGGGTTTCCGGTCCGGGCGCAGCGGATGATCGAGATTCCGAACGCACTCGCGGGCACGGTCACGATCGTCGCGCTGGTCGGCCTCGGCATCTTCGTCTACCCGTGGCTGCTCGCACGCAGGGGCGGCGCGGCGGCGATCGCCATCGCGACCCTCGCCCTCGCGCTGTTGTTCTTTCGGTTCGACCGCGCGAGCGGCGTACCGACGGCGGTGTCCGCAGGCTTCGCGCTGCTGTGGGCGCTCGCGCCCGCCATCACCGCAGTGATCGTCCGGCGCTTCACACGCTAAACGAGCTCGGTTCTTCCCCGTTTGAAAACGGGGCGCGTGCGGGGTCCGGCCGGCTGGCTCGACGCGCCAAGCGCCACGCGTTGGAACAAGCTTGTGCCGGCGCATGCTCGCGCTGCGCGTGTTCTGCCATGATCGCGCGGTCCGTTCGCTTGCGGCTCGGCGTCGCCATGCTGGTCACGGCTGCATCGAATCGCCGCGCCAAGGTATTGCACCGATCCGCGCCGAACGACCGGAGATCCGACGTGTACCGCACCGATACCGACCGCCGCCAAGCACTCGCGCGACTTGCCGCATGGGCCGCGCTCGCTGCACTCGCACCGGCCGCACGCGAGGCGCGCGCGTTTTCGCTCGCCGACCTCAGCCATCGCGACGCAGCGGCGGGCCTCAAAGCCGCGCTCGAGCAGGGCGCCGACGTTGCCGTCCGACTGCTCGGCACGACCGACGGCTTCTGGAGCAACGACCGCGTGCGAATCCCGTTGCCCGAGTGGCTGCAACGCGGCGAACGCATGCTCAGGCTGATGGGACGAGGCCGCGATCTGGAAGAACTGAAGCTCGGCGTCAATCGAGCGGCCGAGCAGGCGGTGCCCGAAGCGAAGCATCTGCTCGTCGACGCCGTCCGTTCCATGAACGTGCGGGACGCCAAATCCATCCTCGCCGGCGGCGACGATTCGGTGACCAGGTTCTTCGCCGAAAAGACGCGCGCGCCGCTGACCGCCCGCTTCCTGCCCGTCGTCACCAAGGTGACCGAACGCATCGGCCTGGCGCGGCAGTACAACTCGCTCGCCGGGCAGGGCGAGAGACTGGGGCTGGTCAAACCCGAGCAGGCGCGCATCGAGCGGCACGTCACCGGCAAGGCGCTCGACGGCCTGTACCTCGTGATCGGCGAGGAGGAAAAGAGAATCCGCGAGGACCCGCTTTCCGCCGGTGCGGCGATCGCGAAGAAGGTCTTCGGCGCGCTCAAGTGAGGACGCACGCGCAAGACCCGCCACCGCCCCAGACGTCTTCCCGCAATACGCCGCCGATGACCGACACGCAGCGTCCGCCCACCCAGACGCCTGCCGCCGCAGCGATGCGCCGCGCGACCGCGGCGCGCGCCGCGCGGCCGGCGCGTGTGCTCGTCGTGTTCGGCAAGGAGTGGGATCGCGGCGCGTTCGCGCCGCAGCTCGCGACCGGCGAAGTCGAGCTGGCGTTCGAAGGCTTCGATCTGTTCCGCTTTCCCGGCAATGCGCGGCTGCTCGCGTTCGACGCATGGCGCTTCGTCGATCGCGTCTGCGCGAAGTACGCCGGCCGCATCGACGCGGTGCTGTCGAACAACGAGCAGTTCGGCGCGCTGCTCGCCGCCGTGATCGCGCGGCGGCTCGGGCTGCCGGGCAACGACCCGCGCGCGGTCGTCCTCGCGCACCACAAGCTCGCCTGCCGCGAAGCGCAGCGCCGTGTGGCCGCCGACGCGGTGCCGCGCTTCGCGCCGCTCGGCTTCGCGCTCGACGATCGGCGCGCGCACGAAGCGCGTGCGTTGCAAGCGGCGGTCGCCGCGAGCGATCTGGCGTGGCCGCTGTTCGTCAAGCCGATCAAGGCGACCTTCTCCGTGCTCGCGCGACGCGTGGATTCGGCGCATGCGCTCGCGCACCACCTGCGCTTCGGCCCGTTCGAACGCCGCATCATCCGCAGGCTCGTTCGGCCGTTTGCGCAGATCTCCGCGCAGGTGGCACCCGGCCTCGTCGACCCCGCCGGCATGCTGCTCGAGACGCCGATCGCCGGACACCAGGTCAACGTCGACGGCTACGTGTTTCGCGGCGACGTTCGCATCGTCGGCGTGACCGACGCGCTGACGTATCCGGACGAAGCCAACGGCGCGCGGCACTTCCTGCGCTTCGCCTACCCGTCGCGCATCGCTGAGGACGTTCGCGCGCGCATCGAGCGGTTGACGCGGTTGCTGCTCGCGGAACTGGGCTTCGCGCACGGCTTCTTCAACGCCGAGTTCTTCGTGCGGCCCGACGGGCGCGTGCAGTTCATCGAGGTCAACC
This sequence comes from Burkholderiaceae bacterium, assembly GCA_046291795.1. Lineage (GTDB taxonomy): Bacteria > Pseudomonadota > Gammaproteobacteria > Burkholderiales > Burkholderiaceae_F > DSNY01. The sequence goes on from JBKBSH010000202.1 coordinate 3,664, forward strand.
CGCGGCTCGCCTCGCAGCTCGCCGATCTGTACCGCTGGGTCGACGGCCGCGACGTCTACCGCATGCTCGTCGCGCTCGCGCGCGGCCGCGACCCCGAAACGGTCGGGCGCCTCGCGCCCGCCGCCGGCGCCGCGGCGAGCTTCGTCTGGCGCAAGTTCGACGGCACCGGCGCAGAGCGGCTGCCCACCCGCGCCGACCTCGACTGGCTCGCGCGCGAACACCCGGATGCGCGCTTGATGCTGTACGCCAAGCGCGGCGCTGCGCTCGCGCGTGAATACAAATGGCTCGGCAGCCACCGCTACGCAGTGATGAACCTCTGCGCCGAAGACGAAGCGCGGCTGCGAGCGCGGTACGAGGCGATCTGCGAACGCTTGGGCTGGCCGGCGCCGTATTGATTCCGGTGCGCACACCGGATACCGCCGGCCTCGGGACCCGAGAGGGCCGATTCACCCGGCCAGCGCGCTCACCTGCGGCGGCAGCGGCGCGTCGAGGGCGGCGCAGACCGTGCGCAGGCAGCTCGCGGCTTTCCAGTTGGTCGCGCCGTCGACGAAGGCGGTCGCTGCGCACGCCTTGATGAACGCTGGCTTGGCGAGCGGCGCGAGCTGGTTGAGCTTGTCCAGTGCGCGGCTGACCGCATCGAGGGCGATGTTCTCGGCGGGCACGAGCGTCGCATCGACGCCGGGCAGCAGCAGCACGCCGGCGTTGAACGCGCGCTCGGGCGTGTCGGGCAGGCGCACGGTCGCCACCAGCGACAGCACGAGCGCGGCCTCGGGGGCGAGCTGTGCGACGGTCGCGTACTTCACCGGCACCGCGCGATGCGCGTCGGGTCCGAGCCGGCGCTCGAGCACGGTGAACAGCAGGAACTCGGCGAGCGTGATCCGGCCATCGGCGACGATCAGCCCGTGGGCCAGCCGCAGCAGCCGCGCGGCGGCGTCGGCCGGCAGCTTGCGCAGCGTCGGCATCACGCGATCGAGCAGCGCCAGCCGCGCGCCCGGCGGCAGTTGCTGCACGGCTTCGTGAAGGCGATCGACCTGAGCGAGTGCGGCGCTGCCCAGCGCCTCGACGATCTGCCGGCGCTGCTGCGCGCCGAGTTCG
>JBKBSH010000203.1:0-4742 GCA_046291795.1 Burkholderiaceae bacterium
CGGCCGCTGATCGGGGTCGCGATAGCGGCCGTCGACGCGCGCGCGCTCGGCAAGCGCGGCGAACCAGGGTTCGACGAGTTCCTGCCACGCGGGTGCGCGAAAGCCGATCGAGCACGTGACGGACTCGCCCAGCGCGACGCCTTCGTGCGCCACGCCGGGCGGCAGGTACAGCAGATCGCCCGGCTCGAGCACCCATTCGTGCGTCGGGCGAAAGTCGGCGAGGATCTTCAGCGGCAAGCCCGGCACGAGGCGCAGATCGCGCTGCCGGCCGATGCGCCAGCGCCGTCGGCCGTGCGCCTGCACGAGGAACACGTCGTACGAGTCGACGTGCGGGCCGACACCGCCGCCGTCGGTTGCGTAGCTCGCCATCAGATCGTCGAGCCGCGCGTCGGGCAGGAAACGGAAGCGCGCGAGCAGCGCGTCGGCCGCTTCGTCGTGCACATTGACGCCGTGCACGAGCAGGGTCCACGCGCGCCGGCGCGGCGACGGCAGGCTGTGTGCGGCGAACGGGCCGTGCTTCAGCCGCCAACGCCCGCCGAACGCCGTGACGAGCCGCGACTCGACGTCGTCGCGCGCGGCGAGTTCGAACAGGCGCTCGCGCGCCACCGGCGACCGCAACGCGGGAATCGCCTGCCGCACCAGCAGCGGCCGCTTCTGCCAGTAGCGTCGCATGAATTCGTCGACCGGCAGTCTGCCCAGCGCGCGCAGCGGTCGAGGTACGGACATGCGGCCGATTATAGGAACGCGCCGCGCGGATAATCCGGTCGTCACGCCGGAGATCACGATGCACATCGCGCGCGGAATGCTGGTGTCGCTGCAGGTGAAGATGTTCGACGCGCAGGGCAACCTGCTCGAAGCGAGCGAAGCGCCGCTCGTCTACCTGCACGGCGCCAACGACATCTTTCCCGCCGTCGAGCGCGCGCTCGAAGGCAAGGCGGCCGGTGACGAGGTGTCGCTGAGGCTCGAACCGGAACAGGCCTTCGGCGCCTTCGACGCGCAACTGGTGCACGTGGTCGAACGCGAGCGCATCGGCCGCGACGTGACGGCGGGCATGCGGGTCGAAGGCCTGCCCGGCGCCGCGGGCGATACGCGGATCTACCGCGTCACCGACGTCGCCGGCGACGTCGCCGTGCTCGACGGCAACCACCCGCTCGCCGGCATCGCGCTGCGCTTCGACATCAAGGTGCTCGGCGTCGAGGCCGCGAGCGCGGAAGAACTCGCACAGGCCGAAGCGCCGCAGGTGCCCGAATTCCTGCGCCCGGTCGCGCCGCACGACCTGCACGGCGGCGGCGACGCGAAGCAGTGAGGCGCGATCAGTCGCGCGCGAGATCCTTCAGCTCGTACAGCAGCGCGAGCGCATCGCGCGGCGCGACCGCGTCGAGATCGATCGCGGCGAGCCGCTCGCGCACCGGATCGTGTGCGGGATCTGCGACCGCAGCGGGGTTCGGTGCCGTCGCCGTGAACAAGTCGAGCTGCGGCCGCGCGAGGGCCGCGCGTTCCTCGAGCTGCACGAGCAGACCGCGCGCGCGCCGCACCACCGCCGGGGCCACGCCGGCGAGCTGCGCGACCGCCAGCCCGTAACTCTGGCTTGCCGGACCGTCCCGCACTTCGTGCAGGAATACGACCCCGCCGCGCGACTCGGCGGCGGCGACGTGCACGTTCGCGACCCCGGGCAGCGTCTCGGCGAGCTGGGTCAGCTCGAAGTAGTGGGTCGCGAACAGCGTGTAGCAGCGATTGCGTTCGACGAGTTCCTGCGCGATCGCCGCCGCGAGCGCCATCCCGTCGAAGGTCGACGTGCCGCGGCCGATCTCGTCCATCAGCACGAGGCTGCGTTCGGTCGCGGCGGTGAGGATCGCCGCCGCCTCGGTCATTTCGACCATGAAGGTCGACGCACCCCGCGCCAGATCGTCGGCCGCGCCGATGCGGGTGAGGATGCGGTCGATCGGTCCGAGCCGCGCGCTCGTCGCCGGCACGAAGCTGCCGCAATAGGCGAGCAGCGCGATCAGCGCGATCGAGCGCATGTACGTCGATTTGCCGCCCATGTTCGGCCCGGTGATCACCAGCAGCCGGCGTTCCGGAGCGAGCCGGCAGTCGTTCGGTACGTACGCTTCGATCTCGCGTTCGACGACCGGATGGCGCGCGCCGACGATCTCGATGCCCGGCTCGGCCGTCAGCTCGGGCCGAACCCAGCGTGCCGCCGCGGCATGCGCGGCGAGCGCGGCGAGCGCGTCGAAGCCGGCGACCGCGTCGGCCGCGCGCAGCAGCGCAGGCACGTGCGCGCCGACCCGCGCGAGCAGCGCGTCGAACAGCGCTTTTTCACGGGCACGTGCGCGCTCCTGCGCCGACAGCGCCTTGTCCTCGAAGGCCTTGAGCTCCGGCGTGACGTAACGCTCCGCGTTCTTCAGCGTCTGCCGGCGGCGATAGTCATCGGGCACCTTGTCGACCTGGCCGTGCGTGACCTCGATGTAGAAGCCGTGCACGCGGTTGTATTCGACGCGCAGATTGGCGATCCCCGTGCGCTCGCGCTCGCGCGTCTCGAGATCGACCAGGAACCGGCCGGCGTTGTCGCGCAGCGCGCGCAGTTCGTCCAGTTCGGCATCGAAGCCGGCCGCGATCACGTCGCCGTCGCGCGGCGAGTGCGCGGGCTCCGCGAGCAGCGTGCGCGCCAGCGTTTCGTGCAGGTCCGCCGGCAGCGCCATCGCATCGACGAGCGCGCGCGCCAGCGGCGCATCGATCGCCGCGAGCGCGCCGCGCAGCGCTGCGAGCCGCGGCAGCGCGTCCCGGAGCGCGGCGAGTTCGCGCGGGCGCGCGCTCTTCAGCGCTATGCGCGCGGCGACGCGGTCCAGATCGGGAACGTGCCGCAGGCCCTCGGCGATGCGCGGCGCGAGCCCCGTGTCGAGCAGCGACTCGATCACCGCGTGTCGCGCGGCGGCCGCCGGCGCATCGCGCAGCGGGTGATGCAGCCAGTGGCGCAGCCGGCGGCTTCCCATCCCGGTCGCGCACCGGTCGAGCACCTTGAACAGCGTCGGGCCGTCGGCGCCGCGCAGCGGCTCGGTCAGTTCGAGGTTGCGGCGGGTCACCGCGTCGAGCGCGACGAAGTCGGATTCGGACTCGACGCGCAGTGTCGTCACGTGCGCAAGCCGTTCGCTCTGCGTCTGCTGCGCATAGGCGAGCAGCGCGCCGCAGGCTGCGAGCAGGGCGGGTCGGCCGTCGACACCGAATGCCTGAAGCGTCGCCACGCCGAGCTGCTCGCGCAGAAGCTGCGCGCCGCGCTGCGCGTCGAAGTGCCAGTCCGGGACGGTCCGCACCGGTGCGGCGGCGGCAAGGCGGTCGCGCGCGCCTTCGGCGACCAGGATCTCCGACGGCGCGATCCGCGCCAGTTCCGAAGGCAGCCGATCGGCCGTCGTTTCGGTGGCGCGCAGATCCCCGCTGGCGAGCACGAGCCAGGCGATGCCGACGGCGTCGCGCGGGTCGCGTCGCGCCGGTCGCGCGGCGCTGTCGAAGGCGATCGCCGCGAGCGAGGCGTCGGCCTTGTCGGCGAGCAGCCCGGTGTCCGTGAGCGTGCCCGGCGTGACCACGCGCACGACCTTGCGTTCGACCGGGCCCTTCGACGCGGCCGGGTCGCCGATCTGCTCGCAGATCGCGACCGATTCGCCGAGCTTGACGAGCCGCGCCAGATACTGCTCGACCTAGACCACCGGCACGCCCGCCATCGCGACGCGCGCACCGCCCGATGCGCCGCGCGAGGTCAGCGTGATGCCGAGCAGCTTCGCCGCCTTCTCCGCGTCGTCGTAGAACAGCTCGTAGAAGTCGCCCATCCGGTAGAACAGCAGCACGTCCGGGTACTGCGCCTTGATGCGCAGATACTGCTGCATCACGGGCGTGTGTTCGGCCGGTGTGGGCATCGGATCGGGGCGACGGCCGGCGCAGTCGTGCGCTCCGATGCGTCAGACTTCGGTGCGCGCGCCCTTGGCGTGCACTTCCTGCACGAGCTTCAGCAACTGCGCGAAGACCTTGGGCGTTCCGCAGACGATCTCGCCGCATTCGAGCCAGTTCTGCTCGCCGTCGAAGTCGGAGATCATGCCGCCGGCCTCGACGATCAGCAGGCTGCCTGCGGCGACATCCCACGGTGACAGCCCGAACTCCCAGAATCCGTCGTACCGGCCCGCTGCGACGTAGGCGAGATCGAGCGACGCCGCGCCCGGGCGGCGGATGCCCGCGGTCTGCTCGGTGATGCGCTTGAACATCCGGACGTACTCGTCGAGATGATCGAGCTGGCGGAACGGAAAGCCGGTACCGATCAGGCTCTCGCGCAGCTGCGTGCGGCGGCTGACGCGGATGCGCCGATCGTTCAAGTACGCGCCGCGGCCGCGCGACGCGGTGAACAGCTCGTTGCGCGTCGGGTCGTACACGACGGCCTGCGTGATGTGGCCCGCGTGCTGCAGCGCGATCGACACCGCGTACTGCGGAAAGCCGTGGATGAAATTGGTCGTGCCGTCCAGCGGATCGATGATCCACGTGTATTCCTGGCCGCCCTCGGGATTGCTGGCGCCGGACTCTTCGGCGAGCACTGCGTGGTGCGGATAGGCGGTCTTCAGCACATCGATGATCGCTTCCTCGGCGGCGCGGTCGACTTCGGTGACGAAGTCGCTGCGCCCCTTGCTGGCGACACGGATCAGGTCGAGGTCGAGGCTCGCACGATTGATGATCGCGCCGGCCTTGCGGGCGGCCTTGACGGCCGT
>JBKBSH010000204.1:0-4740 GCA_046291795.1 Burkholderiaceae bacterium
CTCTTCGATCGCGCGATCGAAACGATGCCGCGCGAGCGGCTCGCGACGCTGCAGCTCGCGCGGTTGCGCCGGACGTTGCGCCACGCGCGCGAGCGGGTTCCGCTGCACCGGCAACGGCTGACGGACGCCGGCGTCGAGCCGGACGACGTGCGAACGCTCGACGACGTGCGCACGCTGCCGTTCACGGTCAAGTCCGACCTGCGCGACCACTATCCGTTCGGGCTGTTCGCGCGGCCGGTGACGGCGTTGTCGCGACTGCACGCGTCGTCGGGAACCACGGGCAGGCCGACGGTGGTCGGGTACACCGCAGGCGATCTGGACACGTGGGCGCAACTGATGGCGCGTTCGCTCGCCTGCGCCGGCGCGCGGCCCGGCGACATCGTGCACAACGCGCACGGCTACGGACTGTTCACCGGCGGACTCGGCGTGCATGCGGGCGCGGAGCGGCTCGGCGCGGTGGTCGTTCCGGTCTCGGGCGGCGCGACCGAGCGGCAGATCGCGCTGCTGATGGATTTCGGCGCAAGCGTGCTGGTGGCCACACCGTCGTACGCGCTGGTGATCGCGGAGACCGCCGAACGGCTCGGTGTGGATCTGCGCGCGGGCGCGCTGCGGACCGGCGTGTTCGGCGGCGAGCCGTGGAGCGAATCGACGCGGCGCGCGATCGAGTCTCGCTTCGGTCTGCGCGCGCACGACTTGTACGGTCTGTCCGAGATCATGGGTCCGGGCGTGGCCTGCGAATGCGACGAGCAGGCGGGGCTGCACGGCTGGGAGGATCACTTCCTGTTCGAAGTGATCGATCCCGAAACACGGCAGCCGGTGCCCGAAGGGCAGGCGGGCGAGCTGGTGATCACGACCTTGACGAAGGACGCGCTGCCGATGCTGCGCTATCGCACGCGCGACGTCACGCGGGTGACGACCGCGCCGTGCGACTGCGGCCGCACGCACCTGCGCATCCTGCGCATCGCCGGCCGCAGCGACGACATGCTGATCGTGCGCGGCGTCAACGTCTATCCGTCGCAGATCGAAGCGGTGCTGGTCGGCAAGCCGCGGCTTGCGCCGCACTTCCAGCTCGTGCTGCGCAAGAACGGCCCGCTCGACGAGGTGACGCTCGAAGTCGAGGCGCTGCCCGGCGTCGCGCAGGAAGCCTTTGCCGCGCTGGCGCGCGAGGTCGCGCACCTGGTCAAGGCGATGGTCGGCATCGGCGTGCAGGTCGCCGTCAAGCGGCCGGGCGAAATCCCGCGCTCGGACGGCAAGGCGGTGCGCGTGCGCGACCTGCGGCCGAAGGACTGCGCATGACCAAGCGCATCCTGCGTTTCACCGTCAACGGCCGCGCGCGCGAGCACGCGGTCGCCGATCACGCCCTGCTGATCGACGTGCTGCGCGACGACTTCGGTCTGACCGGCACCAAGCGCGGCTGCGACGGCGGCGAGTGCGGCGCGTGCACGGTGCTGGTCGACGGCGAGCCCCGGCTCGCGTGCATCACGCTCGCCGCGCGCTGCGAGGGCGGCGACATCGAAACGATCGAGTCGCTCGCCGCCAACGGCCGCATGAGCCGCTTGCAGCAGGCTTTCCACGAGAAGCTGGGCGCGCAATGCGGCTTCTGCACGCCCGGGATGATCATGGCGGCCGAAGCGCTGCTTCGTCGCAATCCCGCCCCGAGCGACGAACAGATCCGCGAAGCGCTTTCCGGCAACCTGTGCCGCTGCACCGGCTACGTGAAGATCATCGAGTCGGTGCAGGCGGCCGCGAGCGCGAGCCGATGAACGCGCCGACCGAAGAGACGCTGCGGCATGCCGCACCGGCCGCGGTCGGCGTGCGGCAGCCGCTCGTCGACGGCGTCGAAAAGGTGACCGGCCGCGCGCTTTACACGGCCGATCTGCCCGCGCGCGAGCCGTTGATCGGCGCGATCCTGCGCAGCCCGGTCGCGCACGCGCGGATCCGCGGCGTCGACACGCGCGCGGCACGCGCGGCTGCCGGCGTGCGGGCGGTCGTCACCGGCGACGACTGCGACGTGCCTTACGGCGTGATCCCGGTCGCGCAGAACGAGTTTCCGCTGGCGCGCGGGCGGGTTCGCTATCGCGGCGAGCCGGTCGCAGCGGTCGCCGCCATCGACGAAGCGACCGCGCAGGCGGCGCTGAAACTGATCGCGCTCGACCTCGAACCGCTGCCCGCGGTGTTCGACGCAAAGGCGGCGCTCGCCCCGGACGCGATCCGCCTGCACGAGAACAAACCGCGCAACGTCGAGCGCGAGGTCGACCATGCGTTCGGCGACGTCGAAGCGGGTTTCGCCGCGGCGGCGCTGGTTCGCGAGGCGAGCTTCCATTACGCCGAAGTCACGCACGCGATGATGGAGCCGAACGCGGCGGTCGCCGAATGGGACGCCGAACGCGAGCGGCTGACGCTGCATTCGGTCACGCAGGTGCCGTACTACGTGCATCTGGCGCTCGCGCGTTGTCTGAAGCTCGACGAGTCGCAGATCCGCGTGGTCAAGCCCTTCGTCGGCGGCGGTTTCGGTCACCGCACGGAGACGCTGAACTTCGAGATCGTCGCCGCGCTGCTCGCGCGCGCGGCGGCCGGCACGGTCAAACTGGAACTGTCGCGAGAGGAGACCTTCCTCACGCATCGCGGCCGGCCCGAGACCGACGTTCGGTTGAGAATCGGGCTTGCCCGCGACGGCGCGATCACCGCGGTCGACTGCGAGGTGGTCCAGCGGGGCGGCGCCTACGCCGGCTACGGGCTCGTGACGATCCTGTACGCGGGCGCGCTGCTGCACGCGATCTACCGCGTGCCGGCGAGCCGCTATCGCGGGCTGCGCGTGTACACGAACACGCCGCCGAACGGCGCGATGCGCGGCCACGGCTCGGTCGACGTGCGGCACGCGTTCGAGGCGCTGCTCGACGAGATGAGCGCGGAACTCGGGCTCGATCCGTTCGCGGTGCGCCGCGCGAATCTGCTGACGGTCCCGTACCGGACGATCAACGAACTGCAGGTCAACTCGTGCGGACTGGCGGAGTGTCTGGACAAGGTCGAAGCCGCATCGGGCTGGCGCGAGCGGCGCGGCAGGCTGCCCAAGGGCCGCGGGATCGGCATGGCCTGCTCGCATTACGTCAGCGGCTCCGCCAAGCCCGTGCACTGGACCGGCGAGCCGCACGCGGTCGTCAACCTGAAGCTCGACTTCGACGGCGGCATCACGGTACTCACCGGCGCGGCCGACATCGGGCAGGGCTCCTCGACGCTGCTCGCGCAGGCGGTCGCCGAGGTGCTGGGGCTCGCGCTCGCACGGCTGCGCGTCTTCGCCAACGACAGCGCGGTGACGCCGAAGGACAACGGCTCGTATTCGTCGCGCGTGTCGTTCATGGTCGGCAACGCGGCGATCCGCGCCGCGCGCGAGCTGCGCGACGTGCTGGTGAACGCGGCGGCGCGCAAGCTCGGCGTCGCCGCGGACGAAGTCGAATGCCTCGGCGAGCTGTACCGCGCCGCCGGCACGGATCGCACGCTGAGTTACAAGGAAGTCGTCGCCGCCGCGCTCGAAGGCACCGGCACGCTGACGGTCAAGGGGATCTGGTCGACGCCGGTCGAAGTGCAGGGCGGCAAGTTCAAGGGCGCGGCGGTCGGCACCGGGGCGGGGTATTCGTACGCGGCGCAGGTCGTCGAAGTCGAGGTCGACGAGGACACCGGCGTCGTGAAAGTCTTGCGCGTGTGGGTCGCGCACGACTGCGGACGCGCGATCAACCCGCTCGCGGTCGAAGGCCAGGTGCAGGGCTCCGTGTGGATGGGGATGGGGCAGGCGCTCGCCGAGGAGACGCAGTACCACGACGGGCTGCCGCTGCGCGCGAATCTGCTCGACTACCGCGTGCCGACGATCGTCGAGTCGCCGCCGATCGACGTGTTCATCGTCGAAGCGCCCGATCCGAACGGTCCGTTCGGCGCGAAGGAGGCGGGCGAAGGCTCGCTGTCGGGCTTCCTGCCCGCGCTGACCAATGCGATCGCCGATGCGACCGGGCTGCGCATCCGCGAGCTGCCGGTGACCCCCGACCGCCTGCTCGCGGCGCTGCAGGCGCGCGAGCGCAAGCGGCGAGTCCGGCAGGCGATCGCCGAGCGCGCGCAGCAGGCGCAAGTGTGAAATGCCCACGCTCGCGCCGTTCACGCTGCACCGGGCCACGTCGGCGACGCACGCGGCGGCGCTGCTCGCGCGGTTGCCCGGCGCGCGGATCGTCGCCGGCGGAACCGACCTCGTGCCGAACCTGCGGCGCGGCATCGGTGCGCCGCCCGCGCTGGTCGACGTTTCCTCGATCGCGGGATTCGACTCGATCGGGCGCGACGGCGACGGCTGGCGGATCGGCGCGGGAACGACGCTCGCCGCGCTGGCGGCCGACGGATCGATCGCGCGCGAGCTACCCGCGCTCGCGCAGGCCGCCGCCAGCGTGGCCGGTCCCGGACATCGCACGGTCGCAACGCTCGGCGGCAACCTGTGCGTCGATACGCGCTGCGTCTTCTACAACCAGAGCGAATGGTGGCGGCGCTCGAACGACTACTGCCTGAAGCTCGGCGGCTCGACCTGTCACGTGGCGCCACAAGGCAGGCGCTGCCACGCGGCGTTCAGCGGCGACGCGGCGCCGGCACTGATCGCCTACGAGGCGCAGGTCGAGGTCGCGGGCGCGAAGGGCACGCGACGTCTGCCGTTGTCGGAGCTGTACGTCGACGACGGGGCGAAACACCTTGCGCTGGCGCCCGACGAGC
>JBKBSH010000205.1:0-4723 GCA_046291795.1 Burkholderiaceae bacterium
CTGAGCTAAGCCGGCGAAACAGACTGCGATTCTAGAGGCTGGACGACCCCGCTCACTTCACCCGTTTGAGGGCCGGACGCGCGCCGCCACCCGACCCGTCGGGCGCAGGCGTCCCGTCGTCGTCGTGCTCACCGGCCTCGCTCGCCAGCGGTTCAGGCGCCGGGAAGGCCATGCCCTGGCCGTTCTCGCGCGCGTAGATCGCGACCACGCGCGCGATCGGAACGTAGACATCGCGTGGAACGCCCCCGAAGCGCGCCTGAAAGGCGATCGCCTCGTTGTCGATCTTCAAGCGGTTGGTCGCGAGCGACGACACGTTCAGCACGATCTCGCCGTTGCGAACGAACTCTGCCGGAACGCGCACGGTTTCGTCGACCGCCACGGCCACGTAGGGCGTGAACCCCGCGTCGGTGCACCAGTCGTAGATGGCGCGGATCAGGTAGGGTTTGGTCGACGGTTCGGCCATGCCGGTGCGGGACGTAGAAAGTCGGACAGAGCGTAACGCGTTCGGCGCGGTCCGCGCTCCGATCTACCGCCGCATCACCTTCTCGGAGGGCGTCAGCGCCTCGATGTAAGCCGGGCGACTGAAGATGCGTTCGGCGTACTTCATCAGCGGGGCGGCGCTCTTCGGCAGGTCGATGCCGTAATGGTCGAGCCGCCACAGAAGCGGCGCGATCGCCACGTCGAGCATCGAGAAGTCGTCGCCGAGCATGTACTTGTTCTTCAGCAGGATCGGCGCGAGCTGGGTGAGGCGGTCGCGGATGACGAGCTTCGCCTTGTCGATCGCCTTCGGGTTGGTGCTGTTCTCAAGCGTCTGCACGTGCACGAACAGCTCGCGCTCGAAGTTGAACAGGAACAGCCGCGTGCGCGCGCGCATCACCGGATCGGCCGGCATCAATTGCGGGTGCGGGAAGCGCTCGTCGATGTACTCGTTGATGATGTTCGACTCGTACAGGATCAGATCGCGCTCGACCAGGATCGGAACCTGACCGTACGGGTTCATCACGTTGATGTCTTCGGGCTTGTTGAACAGATCGACGTCCTTGATCTCGAAGTCCATGCCCTTTTCGAACAGCACGAAGCGGCAGCGCTGGGAAAACGGGCAGGTCGTTCCGGAGTAAAGAACCATCATCGTTGCGTACCTCTGGGAACCGGCAAGGGCGAGCCGTGCCCGCCCTCGAATACGAATGACCGCGCCGTGCGGCGCGGGCTGATGCAGCGGGCGCCCCGCGCCCGCGCGCCTATTTCACATCCTTCCAGTACACGGCGTTCAGCCGCCACGCGACGACCGTGAACAGCGCCAGGAACAGCAGCACCCACACGCCCATCCGGACGCGGTCTGCGCGGACCGGCTCGGTCATGAACACGAGGTAGGCAACCAGATCGGCGATGTCGGAGTCGTACTGGCGCGCGAGTTGCGGCGCGAGCGGCTTGAACGAGACCGCCATCGGCTCTTCGGCGTGCCCCGCCACGGGGATCGACGTCACCGTCGCGCGGCCTTCGGCGTCGATCGTCGTCGTCGTCCGCACCAGGCCCTTGACCGCGTGCGCGGTGCGTTCGATCGTGACTTCGCGCGGACCCTGCAGCTCCCACAGCACGTGCGGCATCCCGATGTACGGATACACGACGTTGTTCCATCCGGTCGGCGAGGTCGCGTCGCGGTAGTAGCCGCGCAGCAGCGTGTACAGGTAGTCCGCGCCGGCGTACTCGAACGACGTGCGCGCGCGAGCGATCACCGACAGGTCGGGCGGCGTCTTGCCGAACCACGCCTTCGCGTCGGTCGGGTTCATCGCGATCGTCATCGTGTCGCCGACTTTCTGCGGGCCGAAGATCAGGAAGTCCCTGATCTGCTTGTCGTCGAGACCGATTTCGTTGAGCCGGTTCCAGCGCATCAGGTTCGCGCTGTGACAGCCGAGGCAGTAGTTGGCGAAGATGCGCGCGCCGTTCTGCAGCGCCGCGAGATCCTTCGAGCGGTCGGGCCAGCGGTCGAGCGGCGCGCCGGCGCCGGCGGCGAAGACACCCGTCGCGAACAGCGCCAGTGCGAGCGCGGTGATCGTTCTTTTCATCGTTCTGTCCCCTCAGTGCGCCGCGAAGGTCACGCGCTCGGGCACGGGTCTGCATTCGCCCATCCGGCTCCACCAGGGCATCAGGAAGAAAAAGGCGAAGTACAGCAGCGTGCCGAGCTGCGCGATGTAGGTCAGCGTCGGCTCCGGCGGCTGCGTGCCGAGATAGCCGAGCACGAGGAAGACGACCACGAAACCGATCAGCAGCCAGAAGTGCCAGCCGGGCCGATACCGCATCGACTTCACCGGCGCCTGGTCGATCCACGGCAGCGCGAAGAAGATCAGCACCGACACGCCCATCAGGACCACGCCCCAGAACTTCGGGTCGAGCGCGAACGGGCTCTTCGGCAGCATCAGCACGAGCAGCACGAGCGTCACCGCCAGCGTCGCGTAGCGCCACCACCCGCGCGGAGCCACGAAGTAGATCAGCGCCGCATACGCCGCCGTGCCGGCGCCCAGCACCCACATGAAGTCGCTGGTCGTCGCCCGCAGGATCGAGTAAAAGGGCGTGAAGTACCACACCGGCGCGATGTGCGGCGGCGTGACCAGCGGGTCGGCGGGGATGAAGTTGTTCCACTCGAGGAAGTAGCCGCCCATCTCCGGGGCCAGGAAAACGACCGCGAAGAACGCCATCAGAAAGATCGACAGCCCGAAAATGTCGTGCACCGTGTAATAGGGATGGAACGGAATGCCGTCGAGCGGCTTGCCGTCGGGGCCGAGCTTGTCCTTGATCTCGATGCCGTCGGGGTTGTTCGAGCCGACGTCGTGCAGTGCGAGGATGTGTGCGACGACCAGCCCGAGCAGCACGAGCGGGATCGCGATCACGTGGAACGAGAAGAAGCGGTTCAGCGTCGCGTCGCTGACGACGTAGTCGCCGCGGATCCACACCGCGAGATCCGGGCCGATCAGCGGGATCGCCGAGAACAGGTTGACGATCACCTGCGCGCCCCAGTAGCTCATCTGCCCCCACGGCAGCAGGTAGCCGAAGAACGCTTCGCCCATCAGGCACAGGAAGATCAGGCAGCCGAAGATCCACACCAGCTCGCGCGGCTTGCGATAGCTGCCGTAAAGCAGCCCGCGGAACATGTGCAGATAGACGACGATGAAGAAAAACGACGCGCCGGTCGAATGCATGTAACGGATGAACCAGCCGCCCGGCACGTCGCGCATGATGTACTCGACCGACTCGAACGCGAAGCGCGCGTCGGGCTTGTAGTGCATCACCAGGAAGATGCCGGTGACGATCTGGATCACGAGCACGACGAGCGCGAAGCTGCCGAAGAAGTACCAGAAGTCGAAATTCTTCGGCGCGTAGTACTCCGACATGTGCTTCTTGTATTCCGACATCAGCGTCGGCATACGCGAATCGATCCAGCCGAGCAGGCCTTTGTATTCGGTCTCGTGCAGAGCCATCGTTCGTCCAGGCGCGGCGTTTACGCTTTGGCGTCGTCGCCGATCAGCACGACGGCGTCCGACAGGTACTTGTGCGGCGGCACTTCGAGGTTGTCCGGCGCGGGCTTGTTCTTGAAGACGCGGCCGGCCAGATCGAAGGTCGAGCCGTGGCACGGGCACAGAAAGCCCGCGTCGGGTCCGAGCGCGGGATCGGTGTTCGGCGCCTTCGGTCCCACCGGCGAGCAGCCCAGGTGCGTGCAGATGCCCACCGCGATGAAATACTCGGGCTTGATCGAGCGCAGCGGGTTCTTCGCGTACGACGGCGTCGGATACGCGGTCCGTTCCGAATTCGGGTCGGCCAGCCGGTCCGCGGCCGTCTTCTTGACCGCTTCGATCATCTCCGGCGTGCGGTGCAGGATCCAGACCGGCTTGCCGCGCCACTCGACCGTCTTCAGCTCGCCGGGCGCGACCGACGACAGATCGACCTCGACCGGCGCGCCCGCCGCCTTCGCCCGCTCGGAAGGCGCAAAAGAACTCACGAATGGAACGAGCGCGGCGACCGCGCCTGCACCGCCGACGACGCAGGTCGCGATCACCGCGGTCCGGCGCTCGCCGTCGGCCGCATCGGCAACTGTTGTTGCGGTGGACATTGGGGAGCTTCCCTGGAGTCGGATTGAATCGGGGCAGACCGCGGCGCGCCGCCGTTGTCCGCGGCAACGCGCGATTTTACTTCATGCGCCCGGCTCCCCGGCACGACTCACCCGAAGCCTGGGCTCGGGCGTGCGCCGCGTCACTGTCATACGCGATACGCGCGAGCGCGGCCCACGCGGGCTCGCCCCTACAATCGCCGCGCAGTCCGCCGGAAACGACTACCAACAAGCGGGGGAACGTCGATGAGCATGCTCAAGGAATTCCGGGAGTTCGCGCTGAAGGGCAACGTGATGGATCTCGCCGTCGGCGTGATCATCGGCGCCGCCTTCGGAAAGATCGTCGACTCGGCGGTCAAGGACGTGATCATGCCGATCGCGAGCTTCATCATGCGCGGGCAGGTCGACTTCTCCAACCAGTACTGGGTGCTCGCGGGCAACGTTCCGCCGGGCGCATCGCTGATCGAGGCGCAGAAGGCGGGAACCGTGCTGGCCTGGGGCAGCTTCGTGACCGTCGCGATCAACTTCGTCATCCTCGCCTTCATCATCTTCTGGATGGTCAAGGCGATGAACAAGCTCAAGCGCGAAGCGCCTGCCGCCGCGCCGGCCGCGCCGCCGGAAGAC
>JBKBSH010000206.1:0-4715 GCA_046291795.1 Burkholderiaceae bacterium
CGATCGGCGCGCTCGCGTGGGCGACGCTGATCGGTGGGCTCGGCTGGCTGTTCGGTGAGGCGGTCGAGCGGCTGCTCGGCGAGGTCCATCGCATCGAGGTCTGGCTGTTCGCCGCGCTCGCCGCGATCGGCATCGGGCTGGCGCTCGCGCACGCGTGGCGCCGACGGCACCGTCCGTGACGGCCGAGTTCGCTAACATGCCCGCATGACGCCAGTTGCAATGCAGGCCATTTCGGTCATCGTCAACGGCGCGCCGCTGACGCTCGCCGCCGGCGCGACCGTCGCCGACGTGCTCGCGCGCATGGAGGCGGCCGGGCGGCGTGTGGCCGTCGAGCGCAACGGCGAGATCGTTCCGAAGAGCCGGCATCGCGAAACTCGGCTCGCCGACGGCGACCGGCTGGAAATCGTGATCGCGGTCGGAGGCGGCTGATGACCCGGGCGCATCGGTTCGAGGGCGAATTGCGGCCGACGGGTTCGGCGCAGCAGGCCGAAGGCAAGCTCGGGCTCGAGCGCGCGTTCACGGTCGAGTTCCCCGGAACGGCGCCGCTCGCAGGCTCTTCACCCGCGGTGTTCGACGGCGACGAGCGCTTCCACAACCCGGAGACGTTGATGGTGTCGTCGCCGACGGCCTGCCATCGCCTGACCTATCTCGCCGTGTGCGAGCGGGCGGGGATCGCGCTCGACTCGTAAACGGACCGCGCGGTCGGCACCCTCGCGATGAAGGAAGGCAAGATGCGGATGGTCGAAGTCCTGCTGCGCCCGCAGGTGCGCGTGACCGACGCCGCGAACGTCGAGCGCGCGATCGAGCTGCATGCGAAGGCGCGCGCCAACTGTTTCATGTCGAACTCGGTCAATTTCGAAGTGAAGGTCGAACCGAAGGTGACTGCATGAGCGATCTGTCGTCTCCCCGCGCGGACCTGCTGCGCATCGGCACGCGCGAATACACGTCGCGGCTGCTGCTCGGCACCGGCAAGTACAAGGATCTCGCGCAGACCCGCGCCGCGGTCGAGGCAAGCGGCGCGCAGATCGTCACGGTCGCGATCCGCCGCACGAACATCGGCCAGAACAAGGGCGAGCCGAACCTGCTCGACGTGCTGCCGCCCGCCAAGTACACGATCCTGCCGAACAGCGCCGGCTGCTACACGGCCGACGACGCGATCCGAACGCTGCGTCTGGCGCGCGAGCTGCTCGACGGGCACCCGCTGTGCAAGCTCGAGGTGCTCGGCGATCCGGCGACGCTGTATCCGAACATGCCCGAGACGGTGAAAGCCGCCGAGGTCCTGGTGCGCGAGGGCTTCGAGGTGATGGTCTATTGCTCCGACGACCCGATCCAGGCACGGGTGCTCGAATCGATCGGCTGCGTTGCGGTGATGCCGCTCGCGTCGCTGATCGGCTCGGGCATGGGCGTTCTGAACCCGTGGAACATCCTGCTGATCCTCGAGAAGGCCAGGGTGCCGGTGATCGTCGACGCGGGTGTGGGCACCGCGAGCGACGCGGCGATCGCGATGGAGCTCGGCTGCGCAGGCGTGCTGATGAACACCGCGGTGGCGCTGGCCAAGGACCCGGTGCGAATGGCTTCGGCGATGAAAAAGGCCGTCGAGGCCGGCCGCGAAGCCTTCCTCGCGGGACGCATGCCGAAGAAGATCTACAGCGCGAGCCCGAGTTCGCCGACCGCGGGCGTGATCGGATCCGCGCCGAAGCCTTGAGCGTGTCGATCCCCGCCCGCCTCTTGCGCAAGCCCGAAGGCGCGAACGAGCCGCACGCGGAGCCGCCGCCGCGCGGCGCGCGTCGCCACATCCGCAGCTTCGCGCTGCGGCGCGGCCACGTGACCAACGCGCAGCGCCGAGCGTACGAGGAGATCTTTCCGCGCTTCGCGATCGCGTACGCGGCGGCGCGGCTCGATCTGGCCGCCGCGTTCGGCCGCAGCGCGCCGACCGTGCTCGAGATCGGCTTCGGTATGGGCGAGACGACCGCCGCGATCGCGCACGCACACCCGGACGTGAACTTTCTGTGCGTCGAAGTCTTCGCCGCCGGCATCGGCGCGCTCGCCCGGCGCATCGACGAGGGCAGGCTCGCCAACATCCGAATCGTCCAGCACGACGCCGTCGAGGTCGTGCGCGACATGCTCGCACCCGATTCGCTCGCCGGCGTTCACGTGTTCTTTCCCGACCCGTGGCCAAAGGCGCGCCACCACAAGCGGCGGCTGATCGCGCAGCCCTTCGTCGGCGTGCTCGCCGGCCGCATCGCCCCCGGCGGCTACCTGCACTGCGCCACCGACTGGCAGCACTACGCCGAGCAGATGCTGGACGTGCTCTCGAACGAGCCGCAGCTCGCGAACCTGCATGCGGGCTACGCGCCGGCGCCGCGCAACCCGCTCGCCGAGCGGCCGACGACGAAGTTCCACGCGCGCGGCGAGCGGCTCGGCCACGGCGTGTGGGACCTCGTCTTCGTGAGGCGCGCCGCGTGAGCGCGCCGGCTCACCCCGGCGCTCGCGCGGCCAGCGCGGCGCCGAACGCGGCGTAGGTCTCGTCGCCGAAGCAGGCGAAGACGACGCGCTCGATCGAAGGTGCGCGCGGCAGCGTTTCGATCACTGCGTCGATCGCGACCCGTGCGGCCTGCTCGATCGGATAGCCGAAGACGCCGCACGAGATCGCCGGAAATGCGATCGAACGCAGCCCGTGCGCCTGCGCGAGTTCGAGCGACCGCACGTAGCAGCTTCGCAACTTGTCGGGCTCGCCGCGGGTGCCGCCGTACCACACGGGGCCGACGGCGTGGATCACGTATCGGGCGGGCAGCTTGTAGCCGCGCGTGATCTTGGCGTCGCCGGTTGCGCAGCCGCCGAGCGTCGCGCATTCGGCGGCAAGCTCGGGTCCGGCGGCGCGATGGATCGCGCCGCACACGCCGCCGCCCGGCGCGAGCGCTTCGTTGGCAGCGTTGACGATCGCGTCGACCGCGAGCTTCGTGATGTCGGCCTTCAGCACCTCGATGCGCACGCCTTCGATCGTTCGTTCCATCGATTTCACCTCCCGGCGTACCGCCGCGCGCGGATCGTACGCCGGACGCGCGGCGCGGCGCCGATCGGCCCGGGATCAATGCCGCCAGTCGACGAGCCCCGTGTACGCCGTGACGAGGATCACCACGCCGAACGCGATTCGGTACCACGCGAACACCGTGAAGTCGTGCGTCGAGACGTAGCGGATCAGCCAGCGGATGCACGCGAGCGCACTGGCGAACGAGACCACCAGCCCGACCCCGAAGACCGGGCCGTCGGCGAAAACCAGCGCGTCGCGCTGCTTCCACAACGAATAGACGCCGGCGCCGATCAGGGTCGGGATCGCCAGGTAGAAGCTGAACTCGGTCGCGGCCCTGCGCGACATGCCGAAGATCATGCCGCCGATGATGGTCGCGCCCGAGCGGCTCGTGCCCGGGATCATCGCCACGCACTGCACGAGCCCGACTTTGAGCGCATCCAGCGGCGTCATGTCGTCGACGGTCTCGATGCGCGCGTGGCGCCGCCCTTCGAGGTCGCGCGCGCCGTAGAGGCGCTTGTGACGCGCCTCGACCCACAGGATGACCAGCGCGCCGAGAACGAAAGCGATCGCCACCGGCACCGGATGGAACAGATGCGCCTTGATCGCCTTGCCGGCCGCAAGTCCGAGCACCACCGCAGGCGCGAAGGCGACCGCGACGTTCAGCGCGAAGCGCTGCGCGACGCGGTCCGTCGCGAGGCCGGCGAAGGTGGTCGCGATGCGGCGCCGATACTCCCAGATCACCGCGAACATCGCACCCGTTTGTATCGCGATCTCGAAGGTCGCGGCGTTTTCTCCGGTGAATCCGAGCAACGAGCTGGCGACGATCAGGTGGCCGGTCGACGAGATCGGCAGGAACTCGGTCAGTCCTTCGACGAGGCCGAGGACGGCGGCCTTCAGCAGCGTGGGCAGGTCCACTCGGACTCCTGGAAATTCGGCACGCGGCGGTGCCGGGGCGCCGCATTATGCGGGCGCACGCACGATTCGGCACTACTTCGGTTCGATCGCGACGCGCAGGCCGCTGTAGGTCACCGACACCGCGCTGGCGCGGTACACGATGTCGCCGCGCCGAAGCACGCTGTCGGGCAGCCCGATCAGCGCGAAGTCGGGCAGCGCGGCGCCTTTGCGCTCGAGCAGTTGCGAAAACCCGAGCAGCCGCGGCAGCCCGCCGAGGCGGACGTCGTCGATCGTCGCGTGCGTCAGCACGATGCCGTTGCCCGCGGCGTTGAGCTTCGGCTTGCCCGAGATCTCGATGCGCGCGCTGGTCCAGCCGTAAAGGCCGGGGTCGAGCGCGGTGTTCGGCAGCCGGACGGTCCACGCGAGCTGCACGCGGCCGGCCGCCGGCATCAATCCGACTTCGGGGCGGCGCAGCTCGACCCCTTTGAAGACTTCCATCAGCGAGCCGAGGTCGGTTTCGATCTGCCGCTCGATCTCCTCGGGCGTCAGCGTGATCGAACGCGGACCGTGCACCGACGCGCAGCCGGCCAGTACGAGGGCGAGGCAGACGAGAAGCCAACGGCGCATGGGCACTCCGGAGCGACGACGCTGCGAGCTTAACGCGCGGGCGGCCGCGCGCGCCGACTCAGAAGTTGTGAATCTTTCTGCTGCGCGGCCCGCTGGCGTCGCTTGCGCGGTGTTGGCTCCGGCCGCTTCGCTTCACATCGGCTGCGCCGATGTGAGCCTGCGC
>JBKBSH010000020.1:0-15012 GCA_046291795.1 Burkholderiaceae bacterium
ATCCAGTAGACGATCAGATCGTCGATCACGCCGCCCGACTCGTTGAGCATGCACGAATACAGCGCCTTGCCGGGCGTGAGCTTGAGCACGTCGTTGGCGAGCAGCGTGCGCAGGAAGTCGCGGCTGCCGGCGCCGTCCAGGTCGACGACGCGCATGTGCGACACATCGAACATGCCGGCCTTGCGGCGCACCGCGTGGTGCTCCTCGATCTGCGAGCCGTAGTGCAGCGGCATTTCCCAGCCGCCGAAGTCCACCATCTTGGCGCCAGCGGCGACGTGAGTTGCGTACAGCGGCGTGCGTTTCAGGCTCATCGGGCACTCGTCAGCAAAAAAGAAAGGGGCGCGGACCGACTCGCGCCGGCCGCACCCCTCTGTCCTTTTGCCTGAGAGTTTGAGGCGGTGACCTGCCTGCTGCCCCGCCCCTTCGGCGCCGGCGTCGCGTCGCGTGCGCCGGTCTCTCCAGAGTCGCTCGCGCGCCGCGGTTCCTTGAACCTGAGCGATTACGGGTGGATTGCGCCTTCGGCGGCGCCAGCCGCCTGAAGGACCGGCCGGCACGCTCTCCCGCGTCGCGCTGTGAGCGAGGGCGAAGGATAGCGCAGCGGGAATTCACCGCGCGACCACGCGCCCCTTCGCCCGCGGCAGGCGTTCATCCGCCCGCAGCCGCAGCCGGCGACGGCGCGGCCGGAACGAACTGCCGCACGGCCGATCCAAGGACATGCCTTCATCGCAGGAAAGGAGGCGCTATGAACCGGATGCGATGGCAGGACTGGGCGGCGATCGTGCTGGGCTTGTGGCTCGTCGTCGCGCCGTGGGTGCTGGGCTACTCGGACGTAGGTGCCGCGACGTGGAGCGGCGTTCTCGCGGGGCTCGGTGTGATCGCGCTCGAATTCGCCGACGCGTTGCGTCCCGACCCGTGGCCCGAGCGGGTGAGCTTCCTGCTCGGTCTGTGGATCGCCGTTTCGCCGATGCTGCTGGGCTTCACGACCCACACGCTCGCGATGACGAACACGGCGGTGGTCGGAATCCTGATCGTCGTGCTGTGCCTGTCGGCGATTCCGATGCTCAGGAAGGAAGCCAGCCCCAGTCACTGAGGCCGGACCCCGAGGGCCGCGATCGCGGCCCTCGTATTCATCCGTCGCGCGTCGACGGGTCTCTTACGCTTTGGCCTTTGCCTTTTCGGCCTCGTACCGCGCCTTGTTTTCCGCGTTCGGCGGATAAAGCCCCGGCAGCGCTGCGCCTTGCTCGACCTCGCGCATGATCCAGCCCTCGAGCCGCTCCTGCTCGACGGACTGCGCGATCACCTCGTCGAGCAGTGCGGCAGGGATCAGCACGGCACCGTCGGCGTCGGCGACGATCACGTCGTTCGGGAACACCGCGACCCCGCCGCAGCCGATCGGCTGCTGCCACGCGACGAAGGTGAGCCCGGCGACCGAAGGCGGTGCGGCGGCGCCGCGGCACCACACGGGCAGCCCGGTCGCGAGCACGCCGGCCAGATCGCGCACCGCGCCGTCGGTGACGAGTGCGGCCACGCCGCGCCTGGCCATTCGCGCGCACAGGATGTCGCCGAAGATGCCGGCATCGGCGACACCCATCGCATCGACGACTGCGATCGCGCCCGCGGGCATCGCTTCGATCGCGGCGCGCGTCGAGATCGGCGACGACCACGATTCGGGCGTGGCGAGGTCCTCGCGCGCCGGCACGAAACGCAGCGTGAACGCGCGGCCGACGAGTCGCGGCTGCTCCGGCCGCAGCGGTCTGGCGCCGCGCAGCCAGACGTTGCGCAGGCCTTTCTTCAGCAGCACGGTCGTCAGCGTGGCGGTGGTGACGGCAGACAGCGTTTCGACGATTTTCGGGTCGAGCGGCAGAGGTTCGATGTTCATCGTTGTGTGACAGAAGGGTTCGCTGCGACGGGCGGCCGACGGCTCAGAAGCCGATCTCTTCCAATCGCCTCGTCTGCCTGCGCACCAACCGCTCGATGTCGGCGATGTCGGCGGCCGAGAGCTTCGGACCGGGCTTGCGGATCGTCGCGGATGCGATCGCGCCGCGCTTGACCATCAGGTACTTGCGCACCGCGAGCCCGATGTTCGGTTGCTGCTCGTAGCGCGCCAGCGGCAGGTACGCGTCGAACAGATCGAGCGCGCGCTCGACGTCTCCGCGCGCGTGCGCCGCGTACACGTCGGCCATCATCTCGGGGTAGGCGAAGCCGGTCATCGCGCCATCGGCGCCGCGCTCGAGTTCCTCCGGCAGAAACAGCCCGCCGCCGTTGCCGGTGAGGATCGAGATGCGCCGCACCTCGCCCCGGTCGCTCGCCGCGCGGATCGCGGACAATTTGGCCAGCCCGGGGCATTCCTCGTGCTTGAGCATCACGCAGGTCGGGATCGACTCGATCACGCGCAGGATCACGGAAGTCGCCATCACGACGCCCGTGGCGAGCGGGTGGTCCTGCAGCACCCACGGCGTCTTCGGTCCCAGCGCCTCGGCGACGTTCTGGAAGTAGTCGACGATCTGCTCGTCGCTGCGCAGCGCGGCGGCGGGCGCAACCATCACGCCCGACGCACCGAGGTCCATCACGCGCGCGGCCAGCTCCTTCATCGCGGCAAGTCCCGGCGACGAGACGCCGACCACCACGGGCACGCGGCCGCGCACGCGATCGATCACGCGCTCGACGAAGCTGCGCGCCTCGTCGGTCGTGAGCTTGGGCGCTTCGCCCATGATGCCGAGCAGCGTGAGCCCCGTCGCGCCGCGCTCGAGATAGAAGTCGACCATGCGGTCGGTGCTCTCGAGGTCGAGCGCGCCGCCGTCGGTGAACGGCGTGACGGCGATCGGATAGACGCCGCGGGCGGATTCGTCGAGTCGGATCATGTGCTGCGGATGTCCTTGTCTATGCCGTGCGTCTTGCGCGTGTCAAAGGGACTGAGGCGATTTGCCTTCGCCGCGATCGTCGAGCACCGAGGAAGTCGCCCTTCGCTCTTTCAAAAAGGCAGCGAGGACGGCTACCTGCCCGCCGCGGTCCGCGGCGTATCGCTGACGCAGTCGACGTAGTACTCGATGTGCCCGTTGTTGCGCAGCTTCACCAGGCCGTGGATGTCGGTTTCGAAGCCGGGGAACTTCAGGTTGAAGTCGCGCGCGAACTTCAGGAAGTTGACGATCTTCGCGTTGATGCGCTCGCCCGGGATCAGCAACGGGATTCCGGGCGGGTACGGTGTGAGCAGCACGGCGGAGACGCGCCCGTCCAGTTCGTCGATCGGCACGCGCTCGACCTCCCAGTGCGTCATCTTCGCGTACGCGTCGGCGGGCCGCATCACCGGCTCCATCTCCGACAGGTACATCTCGGTCGTCAGGCGCGCGATGTCGTTGGCGCGGTAGACCGCGTGGATCGCGTCGCACAGCTCGCGCAGACCCATGCGCTCGTAGTTCGGATGCGCGCGGACGAACTCGGGCATCACACGCCACAGCGGCTGGTCCTTGTCGTAGTCGTCCTTGAACTGCTGGAGTTCCGTGACCATCGTGTTCCACCGGCCCTTGGTGATGCCGATCGTGAACATGATGAAGAACGAGTACAGCCCGGTCTTCTCGACGATGATGCCGTGCTCGGCGAGGTACTTGGTGACGATCGATGCCGGGATGCCCGGGTCGGCGAACGAGCCGTCGACGTCGAGCCCGGGCGTGATCACGGTCGCCTTGATCGGGTCGAGCATGTTGAAGCCCGGCGCGAGTTCGCCGAAGCCGTGCCAGCGATCGCCGGGCGCGAGCATCCAGTCCTCGCGCGTTCCGATGCCCTCGTCGGCCAGACGTTCGGGGCCCCAGACCTTGAACCACCACGATTCGCCGAGTTCCGCGTCGACCTTGCGCATCGCGCGGCGGAAGTCGAGCGCCTCGGCGATCGACTCCTCGACGAGCGCCGTGCCGCCGGGCGGCTCCATCATCGCGGCGGCGACGTCGCAGCTCGCGATGATCGCGTACTGCGGCGACGTCGACACGTGCATGTGATACGACTCGTTGAACTGGAACGCGTCGAGCGCCTCGCGCTCGGAGTCCTGCACCAGGATCTGCGACGCCTGCGACAGTCCGGCGAGCAGCTTGTGGGTCGACTGGGTCGAGAAGATCATCGACGACTTGTTGCGCGGCCGCCCGGCGCCGATCGCGTGCATGTCGCGATAGAACTCGTGGAACGCCGCGTGCGGCAGCCACGCCTCGTCGAAGTGCAGCGTGTCGATGACGCCGTCGAGCAGCCGTTTGATCGTCTCGACGTTGTAGACGATGCCGTCGTAGGTGCTCTGCGTGATCGTCAGAACGCGCGGCATGCCGGGGTCGCGCTCGATCAGCGGATGCGTCGCGATCTTGCGTGCGATCGACGCCGGCCTGAACTCGTCGAGCGGGATCGGCCCGATGATGCCGTAGTGGTTGCGCGTCGGCGTCAGGAACACCGGAATCGCGCCGGTCATGATGATCGCGTGCAGCACGCTCTTGTGGCAGTTGCGGTCGACGACGACGACGTCGCCGGGGGCGACCATGTAGTGCCAGACGATCTTGTTCGCGGTCGACGTGCCGTTGGTGACGAAGAACAGGTGATCGCAGCCGAAGATGCGCGCGGCGTTGCGCTCTGCCGCCGCGACCGGCCCGGTGTGATCGAGAAGCTGTCCCAGTTCCTCGACGGCGTTGCACACGTCGGCCCTGAGCAGGTTCTCGCCGAAGAACTGGTGGAACATGTGGCCGACCGGGCTCTTGAGGAACGCCACGCCGCCCGAGTGCCCCGGGCAGTGCCACGAGTAGCTGCCGTCCTGCGCGTAGTGCGTCAGCGCCCGGAAAAACGGCGGCGCCAGGCTGTCCAGATACGCCTTCGCTTCGCGCACGATGTAGCGCGCGACGAACTCGGGCGTGTCCTCGAACATGTGGATGAAGCCGTGCAGTTCGCGCAGCACGTCGTTCGGGATGTGGCGCGAGGTGCGCGTCTCGCCGTACAGGAAAATGGGGATGTGCGCGTTGCGCCAGCGGATTTCCTGCACGAAGGCGCGCAGCGCCTCGACCGCCTCGTTCTGCGGCGTCGCGGGGTCGTCTTTGCGGCCGGCGAAGCGCTGCGGCCGGTCGGGCTCGGTGAACTCCTCGTCGTCGATCGACACGATAAAGCCCGAAGCGCGGCTCTGCTGCTGCGCGAAGCTCGCGAGGTCACCGTAGCTGGTGACCCCGAGCACCTCGACACCTTCGCTCTCGATCGCCTTGGCGAGCGCGCGGATGCCCAGGCCGCTCGCGTTCTCGGAGCGGAAATCCTCGTCGATGATGACGATCGGAAAGCGGAAACGCATCGGCACGGCGGTTGTGCGCGCGGCGGCTCGCGCGCCGGTTGTCGCGGAAGAAGGCGCGGATTATCGGCGGGCAGGCGGGGGTGTCAAGGAACACGGCGTGCGCACTGGATGCCCGCCAAACCGCGCCCGTCCGCGCGCGGCGCCACCGCGTTACCGGCTGCGCACCATCTGCACGATGTGCGCGACGTCCATCGTCCGCGCCTGCCGCTCGATCTGCGGCGCGTACTGCCGCTGCAGCGAGCGGGCCTGTCCGGCGAGCGCCGCGAATGCGTCCTTCAGCCTGTTCGCGTCCATCGTGCCGCCGCCGGCGTAGTGGCGGCTGGCCACGTGACCGAGCGCGTAGGTCGTCGCGAACGAGCGCGCCATGCCGGCCGCACCGTGCGGCGGCGCGCCGGCGATACCCCCGGCCGTACTGTCGAACCGCCCGTCGGCCAGCTTGCGGCCGATCTGCTCGAGATACTGGCCGGTCGGGTCCACGCCCACGGTGGCGAACAGGTCCTCGACTCGGCCGCGATCGAGCGCGCAGCCGTGCGCGCGGCCGATCCGGTAGACCATCTTCATCTGTAGAGCGATGACGGCCAGCGCGGCCATCGACTGCGGCAGCAGCTCGAGTGCGCCGTTGCGGATCGCGTCGTTCAGGATCATCCGGTCGAGTTCCGCGTCGGCCACCGACGGCGTCGAGGCGGCGACCGCGGCCGGCTGCGGCGCCGTTTCGAGGGGCGCCGTCGCCAGCGCATCCGCGATGGCGGCAGCTTCGGCCATCGCGGGCTGCGACAGGCCGAGCGCTTGGCCGAGCTCGGCGAGAAAGCGTGTTTCGGCGTCGTTGCGCAGACCGTCGGCGTCGCACGCGCCGACCGCCAGCTCGAACGCGAGCCGGCGCAGGTCGGGCGAGGCGAGTTTCGCGGCCTCGGCGGCGACGCTCGTGCGCGCAAGCAGCACGTCCCGGTACAACGCCGCGAAGTTCGACTCGCCGCCGGATGCGTCGGTCACACGACGGATTTCCTCTCGCTCGCGATCCGCCCGGGCGCGGTCGGCGAAAGCGGCGAAAACGGCGATCGTCAGCAGGGACTTCTGTTCGTCGACGGTCATCTTGGTGGTCTCGCTGCGGCGTGCGCCGGACGCGGCCAGCATATCGGGGCCCCTGCAGGGTTCGGACCAGGGGCAGGCGCCCGCCGGCGCGGCTTTCCGGCATTCGCGTCGTCTGCCGGTCCGGAATATGCTCGCAATTAGCCGAGTTGGATTCCGTCGCACCTACCGATGAACGCCATCACCGAAAGCGAGATCTCGCGCATCGCCCACGTTTTGCCGTCGTTCGGCTCGCTGCCGACCGAGCTGCGCGACGCGGTCGCCCGGGAGATGACCCTGATGCAGTTCCCGGCCGGGGCTTCGATCTTCCGCGAGCAGGACGGCTGTCAGGGCCTGCCGATCGTTCTGCGCGGCCGCGTTCGCGTGGCGCGGCGGCTGCCCAACGGCCACGAGGTGGGCTTGTACCACGTCGAAGCGGGCGAAACCTGCGTGCTTTCGACGAGCTGTCTGCTCGGCGGGTCGAGCTACGGCGCCCACGGCGACTGCCTGACCGACGTCGAGATCGCGGTGCTGCCGACCGCGTTGTTCGACCGGCTCGTCGCCGAGCACCGGCCGTTCCGCGAGGACGTGTTCCACATCTTCGGCGAGCGGCTGATGCGCCTGATGGAACTGGTCGAAGCCGTAGGCTTCCAGCGGCTCGACCAGCGGCTGGCGGCCGCGCTGCTCGGCAAAGGCCGGCGAATCGAGACCTCGCACGAGCAGATCGCGCGCGAGCTGGGGGTGTCGCGCGAGTCGGTCAGCCGCCAGTTGAAGCACTTCGAAGAAAACGGCTGGGTCAAACTCGGCCGCGGCGTCATCGAGATCGTGCAGCCGCGCGCGCTGCGCGCACAGGCCGCCGGCGGCGATGCAGCCGGTACTGAAGTCACTGAACCGCCCGGCACGCGCCCTTAGGCTTGCGGCTGCCGCGCGTACCTGGCGATCTTGTCCAACCACCGACAGTCGAGGAGGAAACGAGTCATGAAAGCCAATGTAGGGACCGTAGATCGTGTGATCCGCATCGTCGCGGGCCTGGCGCTGATCGCGTTGACGCTGGCCAATGTGATCGGCCCGTGGGGCTGGATCGGCATCGTGCCGCTCGCAACCGGGATCTTTCGCTTCTGCCCGGCGTACTCGCTGCTGGGCATGAGCACCTGCCCGATGAAGGACGCGTCGGCGTCCAAGTAACGGCACCCGCCATCGGGGTCGCCCGGGTTCGCCCGCGCGGCCCTTTTTGTCGCCGGTCATACGGCTCGAAGGACCGTGCACTAGACTCGTCGCCGACGAACGCATGGAGACCGCAATGAAGATCCTGGTCCCGGTCGACGGCAGCAAGTTCAGCAAGGCGGCGGTCGATTTCATCGCTTCGCGCACGACGCTGATCGGCGGCTCGCCCGAAGTGCGACTGCTGAACGTGCAACTGCCGATCCCGACGCGCGCGGCGCGCGTCGTAGGCCGGGACGTCGTCAAGTCCTATTACGAGGAGGAGTCGCAGCGCGTGCTCAAACCCGTGCTGGCGGCGCTCGCGAAAGCCGGGCTCGAAGCGACGGCCGACTACGCCGTCGGCCATCCTGGCGAGGAGATCGCGGCGGCGGCGGACCGCGACAAGGTCGACCTGATCGTGATGGGATCGCACGGTCACGGCGCGCTCGCCGGGCTGGTCCTCGGATCGACGACCAACGCGGTGCTCGCGCACACGAAGAAACCGATCCTCGTGCTGCGCGCGAAGGACGCGCCGAAGGGCGACTCGTTGAAGGTCGGCATCGCGGTCGACGGCAGCAAGTACGGCACGCAGGCCGTCCGCTACGTGATCAAGCACCGCGATCTGTTTGGCGCCGCGCCCGAGATCGTGCTGATTCACGTCGTTCCCGACTTCGCCGGGGCCGTGATGCCCGACATGGCCGGCATTGCGATGCCCGCTTTCACCGAGGAAGAGATCAAGGCGATGCAGAAGAAGGCCTTCGACGCCGCGCTGGATCCCGTGCGCAAACTGCTGGCGAAGGAAGGTCTCGCCGCGGAGGAGGTCTGCCTGGTCGGCAACCCCGGCGACGAACTCTCCGCGTACGCGAAGAAGAAAAAACTCGACGTGCTGGTGATGGGCTCGCACGGCTATGGCGTGTTCAAGGCGGCCGTGCTCGGTTCGACCGCGATGCGCGTGGCGGCGCGCTGCGAGACGCCGCTGCTGCTGATCCGCAACGCTTGATCGGCGGCCGCGCGTCGAACGAGCGGCGAAGCGGCGCCCCCGCCCGCGCCGCGCGTTGCCATTCGATCCGGCGCGCGGCACCGGCCGCGGTGTCGGAGGCGCGAGACGCCGCGGACCGGTGGGACAATCGCGGCCGCGATGACCGTCGCCCGCACGAACTCGACACCGCGCACGCTGCCGGCGACGTCGCCGCTGCTCGCATCGCCGGTGCTCGCGTGGTTCTTCGTCGTCGTCTGGGGCTCCGGCTATCTCGCGACCAAGGTCGGGCTGCAGTACGCGCCGCCGTTCACGTTCCTGACGCTGCGTTTCGCGCTCGGTGCGCTCGTTCTGGCGCCGCTGCTCGCGATCTGGCGCGCGCGCGATCCGCTGCGCTGGCCGTCGACCGCGCGGGACCGGATCCACGTCGTCGTCGCCGGGCTGCTGATGCACGGGGCCAATCTCGGCGCGAGCCACTACGCGCAGTACCTCGGCATGTCGGCCGGGATCGTCGCGCTCGTACTCGCCGTGCAACCGCTCGCCACGGCGGTCATCGCGGCGGCATGGATGAGCGAGCGGTTGCGGCCGTACCAGTGGCTTGGCGTGCTGGTCGGCCTGCTGGGCGTGGCCTTCGTCGTCTGGCACAAGATCGACGTGCACGCGGTGACCGTCGGCGCGATCGCGGCGGCGCTGATCGCGCTCGCGTCGATCACGGTCGGCACGCTGTATCAGCGCGCGTTCTGCCCGACGGCCGATCTGCGCGCGGCGACCGCGATCCAGTTCGGCGCCACGTTCGCCGCGCTGGCACCGCTCGCGGTCGCGGTCGAGGGGTTTGCCGTGCGCTGGGCGTGGGGGCTCGCCGGCGCGATCGCGTATCTCGTCATCCTCGCGTCGATCCTCGCGGTCAACGCGCTGCACACGCTGATGCGGCGCGGCGAGGCCACGCGCGTGACGAGCCTGCTGTACCTGACGCCGGTGATCGCCGTCGTGCTGGAGTGGGCGATGTTCGGCGTGGTGCCGACGGCGTTGTCGCTGGTCGGCATCGTCGTCACCTGCGCGGGCGTGGCACTCGTGGCCTGGCGCGCGCGAACCCGCGAATAGCCGGCGCCGGACGGCGCAATCCGGCAGCGACCGGAACGAGGTGCCGCGTAAACTCGCGCAACAACGAGTTCATGCCGCTGTCGCGCATCATCATGTTCGTCGTCCTGTCGCACACCGCCTTCGGCGCGGCGCGCGTGACGGCGTCGCTCTACGCGCTGGCCCACAAGGCGTCGGCCTTCACCGTCGGCGTGCTGATGGCGCTGTTCGCGCTCGTGCCGATGCTGCTCGCGATGCGCGCCGGCCGCTGGCTCGACGCGGTCGGCCCGTGGAAGCCGCTGGCGACCGGAACGACGCTGATGGCCGCGGGCGTGCTGCTGCCCGCGGCGTTTCCCTACGAGGTCGCGGACCTCGGTCCGCTGCTCGTGGCCTGCGCGCTGATCGGCACCGGCTTCATGCTGTTGCAGATGACCGTGCAGCAGATCGTCGGCCACCAGGCCGCGCCCGAGCGCCGCGCGGCCGCGTTCTCGGTGCTGGCCCTCGGCTTCTCGACGTCGAGCCTGATCGGCCCGATCGCCAGCGGCGTGCTGATCGACACGCTCGGCCATCGCGCCGCGTTCGCCGCGACTTTCGTGTCGCTCGCTGCGGCCGGGGCGCTGCTCGCGCATCACCGCCGCGATTTGCCGTCGCGCCAGACGCCGGCGTCGTCGGGCAACGACAAGCCGTTGTTCGAGCTGCTGCGCCACCGCGACGTCCGCAACGTGTTGATCGCGAGCGGTCTGGTGTCGATGGCCTGGGACCTGCAGACGTTCATGATCCCGGTCTATGGCACTCGCGTCGGACTGTCGGCCTCCGAGATCGGGCTCGTGCTCGGCAGCTTCGCCGCCGCCACGTTTGCGATCCGCCTGGCGATGCCGCGCATCACGCGCACGTACCGCGAGTGGCAGGTGTTGACCTTCACGCTGTTCACCGGCTGCGTGGCGTTCGCGCTGATCCCGCTGTTCGAGCGGCTCGCGCCGCTCGCCGCCGCGACCTTCCTGCTCGGCCTCGGGCTCGGCTCGGCGCAGCCGAACGTGATGTCGCTGATCCACGCGCGTTCGCCGTCCGGCCGGGTCGGCGAGGCGCTGGGCCTGCGCACGACGATCATGAACGGAAGCCACGTCGTACTGCCGCTGGTCTTCGGCGCCTTCGGCTCGGTCGTGGGCGCCGCTGCCGTGTTCTGGACGATGGCCGCGCTGCTCGGGGCGGGCGGCACGGCAGCCTGGCGGCGGCTGCGCACGTAAGACGCGACTGCGCAGCCGAACGCCATGCCCGACGCGCTGCCGATCACGGCTCCGCCGAACCTGCCCCGGTTGTCGCCGCACGATCTGGCGCAGTCGCTCGCGACCACGCTCGCGCACTGGCACGGTCTCGAGCCGCTCTGGGTGTTCGGCTACGGCTCGCTGATCTGGAACCCGGAGTTCGATTTCGATCGCCGCGTTCCCGCGCGCATCTACGGCTATCACCGCAAGCTGTGCCTGCGGTCCGTGCGCAACCGCGGCACCCCCGAATGCCCCGGACTGGTCGCGGGTCTCGATCGCGGCGGCTCGTGTGCGGGAATCGCCTACCGCGTCCCGGCCGACAGCGTGCGCGCGCAGTTCGCACGGCTGTGGGAGCGCGAGATGGTGATGGGTTCGTACGCGCCGCGCTGGCTGCACGTGCGCCGGCTCGACGGCCACGGTGGGCTGACCGCGCTCGCCTTCGTCGTTCGGCGCGATGCGCCCAACTACTGCGGGCGGCTTTCCGAGCGCGAGATCATCGACGTGCTCGCGCGCGCCTGCGGCTGCTACGGAACGAGCCTCGACTACCTGCTGCGCACCGTCGAAGGGTTGCGCGCCGAGGGGCTCACCGACCCGCACCTGGAGCGGCTCGCGCAGCGCGCGCAGCGGCTGCTCGGTAGAGCCCGCGCGCGCGGCTAGACTGCGCGCGCCATGAAGAACATCGCGCAGATCCGCAGAGACTACAAGCGCGGCGCGCTCGACGAGGAGCACGCCGACGCCGATCCGATTCGCCAGTTCGCGCGCTGGTGGGACGAAGCCGTCGCGTCGGAAGTGCTCGAAGTCAACGCGATGACGCTCGCCACCGCCGACGCGCAGGGGCGGCCGAGCGCCCGCATCGTGCTGCTGAAGGGCTTCGATTCGAACGGCTTCGTTTTTTACACGAACTACGACAGCCGCAAGGCGCAGGAGCTCGCTGCGAATCCGCGCGCGTGCCTGCTGTTTTTCTGGGCGGAACTCGAGCGGCAGGTGCGGATCGACGGCGACGTCGAGCGCACGAGCGCCGAGGAGTCGGATGCGTACTTCGCGAGTCGCCCGCTCGCCAGCCGCATCGGCGCGTGGGCTTCGCCGCAGAGCCGGCCGATCCCGAGCAAGGCGTGGCTGCTCTCGCGCGCGGCCGAAATGGGCGTTCGCCACGGGCTGCATCCTCCGCGTCCGCCGCACTGGGGCGGGTTTCGCGTTCGGCCGCACGCGATCGAGTTCTGGCAGGGGCGTCCTTCGCGGTTGCACGACCGATTGCTGTACACGCGCAGCCGCGAAGGCTGGGTGCGCACGCGGCTTGCCCCGTGACGCCGCGACCGCGTCTTAGCGCCTGCGGGCTAGGCTATCCGACGGCGCGCCGTGCCCTCCGGCAACCGTGGCTAGAATCGGGTCTTCTCTGACGGGGGCACCCCATGGGCGAAGAGATCATCTCGGTCATCATCGTCGAGGACGAACCGGAGTTCAGGCGACGCTTTGCGCAGATCGTCGAGAACGAACCCACCATGCGGCTCGTCGGCGTGGCCGCCAACAAGCGCGAGGCGCAGGCGCTGATCGAGAAGGAGGACTTCGACGTGATGATGATCGATCTCGGGCTGCCCGACGGCAGCGGGATCGACCTGATCCGCAGCGTCAGCCAGAAAAAGCCGGACGTCGACATCATGGTCGTCACGGTCTTCGGCGACGAACAGCACGTCGTCTCGTCGATCGAAGCGGGCGCGACCGGCTACATCCTGAAGGACTCGACGCCGGCCGACGTCATCTCGTGCATCCGGCTGCTGCGCGCCGGCGGCTCGCCGGTCAGTCCGGTCGTCGCGCGCAGCGTGCTTCGCGCGATCCGCAACCGCATGGGACCGAGCACGCCGACGCGCGTGGCCAACCCGGAGTCCAATCCGCTGTCGGCGCGCGAGACCGAGATCCTGCAACTGCTCGCCAAAGGCATGAGCTTCAACGAGATCGGCGAGATCCTCGGCATTTCGCCGCACACGGTCACCGCGCACATCAAAAAGATCTACCGCAAGCTTGCGGTGCATTCGCGCGGCGAAGCGGTGTACGAAGCGACCCAGATGGGTCTGCTCAAGAACTGACGCGGCGCGTGTCCGCGGTCGCGAACGCCCTGTGCTGCGCGCGATACGCGCTGCGCCTCGCAGCGACGCTCGCGCTGTCTGCGCTGTTCGCCGCCGGGCCCGCGCGCGCCATCGTCGTCACGACGGTCGAGTGGACGTCGACCGCGGTGGGGGAACTGCCCGCGTCCGACGCGCAGTGGACCCGCTTCGACCTGCCGTTGCACTGGTCCGCCGGCGAGGCGACCGCGCTGCAGGGCGTGGCGTTGCGAATGACGTTTCAGCTCGCGGCTCCGCCCACCGAGGCATGGGCCGTGCTGCTCGGCGAAGCCGCCAACGGCGGTCGAGTCAGCGTCAACGGTCGCTTCATCGGTGCGATCCGCATGCCCGACGCGCGTTCGCACGTGCGCTGGCGCCGACCGCACTTGCTCGCGATCGATCCGTCGCTGCTCGTCGCCGGCGAGAACGTGCTGCTGGTGCAGACCGCCTACCGCGGCGGGACGCACGTGTTCGCAGGCGTGCAGATCGGATCGCTCGCGCAGATGTCGGCGCGCTACGAGGAACAGTTCTTCCTTTCGTACACGCTGACCTGGATCGGCGCGACGCTGGCCGCGGTCATCACGCTGTTGTTCGGCGTGCTGTGGCTGCGGCGCCCGGAGCCGCTGCTCGCGCTGCTCGCCGTCGCGGCGGCGCTGTGGATCCTGCGCTCGAGCTACTTCCTGATCGAAACGATGCCGATTGTGCTTCGATTCTGGCTGCGGCTCGCGTACTACGCGGCGAGCGGCGGCTTCGCGGCGGTGATGACGATGGCGCTGCTGCGGCTGTCGGGGCGGCGCGAGCCGCGCGACCTGTGGCTGGTGCTCGGCTACGCGGCGATCGGACCGCTGCTGCTCGCAGCCACCGCGCAGCATGCCGCGCCGTACGTCGAGCAGCTGTGGATGCCCGGTCTCATCGCGATGGCCGGAATCGGCTTCGGCTACGCGGTCGTGCAGCGATCGCGCGGGCGCGAAGCGCCGCCGCTGGTGCTGCTCGCCGCGATGGCGCTGACGATCGCCGCCGCCGTGCACGACTTCCTGCTGCCGCGGGGGGTGGCGCTGTTCGGCGGCACGCTCGCGTTGCACTGGGCCGGACCGCTGCTGCTGATCGCAATGGCCACGCCGCTGGTCGACCGTTTCGTGCGGATCCTGCGCGAAGCGGAGACCGCGCGGGCCGAACTCGAAACGCGCGTTCGCGAACGCGAACAGCTTCTGAAGCGCAATTTCGAGCGGTTGCGCGAAAGCGAACGGCTGCAGGCCACCGCGCAGGAGCGCCAGCGCATCATGCAGGACATGCACGACGGGCTGGGCTCGCAACTGCTGTCGTCGCTGATGCTCGTCGAGCGCGGAGCGGTCACCCAGGAGCAGGTCGCGCAGATCCTGCGCGAGTGCATCGACGACATGCGGCTCGCGATCGATGCGCTCGCCTCCGAGGACGCGGGGCTGCTGTCGGCGCTCGGCAACCTGCGCTTCCGCATGGAGCCGCGGCTGCGCGCCGCCGGTATCGAGCTCATATGGGACGCGCGCGGGCTGCCGGAGGAAATCGACATCAACCCGGACGCCGTACTGCCGATCCTGCGCATCGTGCAGGAAGCGCTGACCAATGCGCTGAAGCACAGCCGCGCGCGGGGGGTGCACGTCGTGCTCACGATGGATCACAGCGGCGACTCGCAGTGGCTGAACATCCGCATCGCCGACAACGGCCGCGGCATCACCGAGGAGCGCGTCGGCGGCCGTGGCCTGCTGAACATGCGCAACCGCGCCGGGCGCATCGGCGCACAACTGAAGCTGGAAACCGTGCCCGGCGCCGGCACGATCGTGCGGCTCGTCTACCGGCTCGAACCGCGGGGCGCGACGGTGACGCGGACGACCCAGCTGCCGCTGAACACCGAAGCGATCATCGAACGCGCCAGGCAGATCTGAGCGGCCTGCGGCGCGTTTCCGCCGAATCCTCGGCGGCGCGGCGGCCGAATCGGCACTTCCTCCGCGCGCGCACGGCGCTTAAGGTGTGCCGCACTGGAGGTGGACCTGCATGTCG
>JBKBSH010000207.1:0-4710 GCA_046291795.1 Burkholderiaceae bacterium
TCGACATCGCTGGTTCCGGTTTCTTCTTCACTGTCGCCATGGCGCGAGATGGATGAGTTCTTCGATCGGATGCTCGACCTGCGCCGCTGGCCGCGGCTGTGGCCTGCGGAACGCGAGTTCGAGTGGCGTCCGGCCACCGACATCGTCGAGAACGACAAGGAGTTCGTCTTCAAGGCCGAGCTGCCGGGCGTCAAGAAGGACGAGGTCAGCGTCGAACTGGAGGGCAACACGCTGACGATCAAGGGCGAACGCAAGGAAGAGAAAGAAGAGAAGGGCAAGAAAATGCACCGCGTCGAGCGCTTCTACGGCTCGTTCATGCGCAGCTTCACGCTGCCCGAGAACGTCGACGCCAAGGCGATCAGCGCGGAGATGAAGGACGGTGTGCTCGAAGTGCATCTGCCGAAGACCGCAGCCCCCGAGCGCAAGGCGACGAAGGTCGAAGTGAAGCGAGCGGCGGCGAGCGGGGGCCCGTCGCCGCATGGCCGGACCGGTAGGGCACCGCGGCCGACCGTGCCGGGAGCAGCCGGCGCGCCGCAGCGATGCGGGCGTCGGCGGCGGTGCGCGCCCTCAGCGCGCACGGACGAACGGGTAAGCCTCGCGCAGCGCGCGGGGCAGCAGCGCCACGCCGCATTCGTTGCCGAGCGTTTCGACGGCGATCACGAAGTCCGGATCGTCGAACTGTGTGCGCAGCGTCTTGCCTTGCGCCGCAGCGAGCGCATGGACGTGCTCGCCGATCGCACGCTCGATGTCCTGCGTCTTGACCTCGCCGGCGAAGCCCCGGCGCTCGATGCGAACGCAGAACGACCCGCTGCCGATGCGTTCGGCGAGCGGCGTGACGGTTTCCTTCAACCGATCGGTGAACGTCTGCGGCGTGAACCAGAACACGGCATCGGCGGGGATCACGCGGCCTACACGCTGCGTCCACGGCGCGCCGGCGGCGCGGGCGTCGCGCAGTGCGTCGAGGAACGCGGTGCGGTCGTCGACCCGGCCGACGCAGACATCGCGGAAGGGCGTGGCGCGAAAACGGCCGAAGCGCGCGAGCGCGCCGAGCAACTCGCGCCGAAAGCCTGGCCCCGGCTGCACTGTGACGATCACGTTCCAGTCCATACATATAGGTTGTGCGCGCTGCAAGGCGCACGATTGACGCAGGTCAGACCGGCTGCGGTCCGAGTTTCGCGGCGCGTGGGCGCGATCCGCGACGAGCCCGCGCTGCCGCGCTTGACCGAAGTCAGCCGGGCCCGCACCCGGGAGACTATGTTGGAGATGGGTCCAGGCAGTCGCGGCAGAGGGCGACCATGATGAAAACCAAACACGGCGGTTGGCGCGAGGAATTCCGGCAGGACGAAGTCCACGACAGCTACAAGCAGCGGAAGAAGCTGCCCGAGCCGACGCGCTGTCCGGACTGCGGCGCCGTCTTCCGCGACGGGCGCTGGCAATGGGAAGTGGCGCCGGCGGATGCCAACGAGGCGCTTTGCCCGGCCTGCCACCGGATCCGGGATCGCTATCCGGCGGGCTACGTGACGCTGAAAGGCGGCTTTTTCGCGGCGCACCGCGACGAGATCCTGCGTATCGCCCGCAATTGCGAAGCGCGCGAAAAGGCCGAGCACCCGCTCGAACGCATCATGGAGGTCGAGGACATCGACGGCGGCGTGCAGATCACGACGACCGACGCGCATCTGGCACGCGCCATCGGCGAGGCGGTGCACGACGCGTACAAGGGCGAACTGGTGGTCAAGTACAGCAGGGAGGAGAACCTGGTGCGCGTGTACTGGTCGCGTTGAGCCGGCAGGCGGGAAAGCGGCAGCGACATGACGCGTCGGCGGCTCGCGGTCGTCGGTTTCGGCCGGCCTGGAACCCCGCGTGCGCGCATGCGATGCGCGAGCGCGACGACTTCGAGCCGGCCGGTGTCGTGCGCCGACCCGGGCCGTGGCGAAGCGAAGAAAGGAAGGTGAACGATGCAAGTCCCGTTGCAGATCACGATGCATGACGTGAAGCACTCCGAGGCGCTGGAAGCCGAGATCCGCGAACGCGTGGCCAAGCTCGAGCAGT
This sequence comes from Burkholderiaceae bacterium, assembly GCA_046291795.1. GTDB lineage: Bacteria > Pseudomonadota > Gammaproteobacteria > Burkholderiales > Burkholderiaceae_F > DSNY01. The sequence continues at coordinate 2,050 of JBKBSH010000207.1, forward strand.
TCTATCCGCGCATGATCAGTTGCCGCGTGACCGTCGACGAGTACGGCAAGCATCAACGGCAAGGGCGGCAGTTCACGCTGCGGCTGGACGTGCACGTTCCGGGCAAGGAGATCGTCGTGACGCGCGACCGCCACGAGGACATCTACGTCGCGCTGCGCGAGGCGTTCGACGCGGCCAAGCGCCAGATCGAGGACGTGATCCGCGAGCAGCGCCGCGAGGTCAAGGCGCACCCGGTCCCGCAGCACGGCCGGGTCGCGAGGATCTTCGCCGACGAAGGTTACGGCTTCATCGAGACCGCCGACGGCCGCGAGCTGTACTTCAGCCGCGTCAACGTCGTGCACCCGGACTTCGACCGCCTGGAACCCGGCACGCCCGTGCAGTTCATCGAAGAGATGGCCGACGAAGGTCCGCAGGCCAAGCGTGTCAGCGTCGGCAAGCACGGCGTCGCGTGAGCCGTCGCGCGCCCGCGTGTCCGCGATGATCGAGCCGCACGTTCACGTGGCCTGGGCACCGTACGGTGCGGGCGTGCTGTGCGCCGCGTTCTGGCTCGTGCAGGGCCGCCACGTCTACGGCTGGTTCACGGGCGCGCGCGGCGCAACGTATCCGGCGTGCTATTTCGCGCTCGAGGACTACTACGCCAACGAAGAGACCGGCTTTTACCGCTCGGCGCAGAACGACGTGCACGGCGCGTGGCTCCTCGTCACCGGCGCAGGCGAGCTTCCGATCGAGCGCGAGCCGATACCCGGCGAGCTGTGCGCCGAACTCGAGCGCGAACAGGATGCGTTCGTCCGCGAATGGCTTTTCTATCGGGACGAACCGGGCCACGCCGACGATGCGGCTGCGTTGCACGATCGCGGCATCCCGCTACGCGAGGTGAACCTGCGGCCGAAGAAGCTCTCCAAGCTGCAGCCCGGCGCGAACGTCGAAACCTACACGTCAGTCGGCGCCGATCTGAACGTGATCGTGTTGCTGTGCGGCCGATGGCCGCTCGACTACGTACTGCGATGACGCGCGCCCGGCGTCTCGTCCGTCGCCGTGTGTTGACCGCCGTCACGTCGGAATCGCTCGCCACGCGGCAGCATGTTGCTGTGAATCGAGTCACCGCCGAACTGATCGAAGCTGTCTGGCAGCACGGCCGCGTCATGCCCGAAGCCGACGGTACGGTCTGGCGCCAGGACGCCTGCGGCGCGTGGATGCGCCGCGAACACTTCGGGCGCGGAGACAGCGACTTTGGCTGGAAGATCGAAACGATTGCACCCGGGCCGGCATCGGACCCGGAAAACCTTCGGCCGTTCAACTGGCGCAACGGCTACGACGTCGCCAACGGCCGGCCGCGCTGCCGTGTCGCGGCAGACCGCTCGGACGTGCCCGCCGAAAAGTACGCGATGCCGCCGCGCAACCGCGAGCTGTAGGTCGGATACGCGGCGAGCGCACGGCCGCGATCAGCCGTTCCGCCGCGTCGGGATCGTTCTCGGGTTCGCGTCGCGACCGGGGTGCAAGCGGGTTTCGCTGCAAGGGCGCTGTCCGGCGGCCGCTCACGCCGGCGGCACGTCGTCCGGCTCGACGCTGTCGACTCTCGGCTCGTCGCGCAGCGGGTGCTGCTTGATCGCACGCTTCAGTTGCTCGTCTTTCACGATGCTTCGGTCGTTGCCCTGCTGGACGTCCGGATCGATCGGCAGGACTTCGGGTTTGTTCGGCCGCGGTTTCCGGTTCATCGTGTTGCCCTCCTGCAATCGGTGGGCCCGGCTCGGCGCGAGCACCGAGCCTCGCCTTTCGCATCTTCCCCTGGTCGGTCGACGCACTGGTTTGACGCGCGTCACGCCCCGAGGGTTTCCCCCGCTGCGCTTGAATCGTCGCCGCGTGGCGCCAGATTGATGGCTGTGAAGGCCGGTCGCGACATCGGGAGAGAACCGCTTTCGTATGAATGGAAAACCGGTCGTGGGCGATCCCGCCAAAGACATCTTCGTGTTCGGCTCGGATCTCGCCGGACGTCACGCCGAAGGCGACGCGCTGATCGCGCTGCGCGACCACGGCGCCGTCTACGGACGCGCCGTCGGCCTGCAGGGCCGCAGCTACGCGATCCCGGTGCGCGACGAAAACGGCAAGCCGCTGCCGGTTCCGGTGATCGCGCGCTACGTGAAGGCGTTCCTGCGCTTTGCCGAGATTCACCGCGAAATGACTTTCCATGTCACGCGGATCGGCTGCGGGCACGGCGCGCACCGCAACGAAGACATCGCTCCGCTGTTTGCCGGCGCAGCGCCCAACTGCCGGCTGCCACCGGGTTGGCGGAGAATCGTCGAACGTCGCGCCGCAACGGGCGACGGCGGCAGGCGCGATCGTTTCGCGCGATGAATCCGCACGGTTCGGAGAAGGACGATGCTCGACAGGGAAACCATCATCAAGAAAGTGCGCGCACTGCTGGAGCACGAGCCGCGCATCAACCTGCACCGCGACCCCATCGAGGTCGATGTCGTCGCGGATGCGGTCGTGCTGGAAGGCGAAGTCGATGACATCGCCGCGAAGAAGCTCGCGCTCGAACTCGCCGCCGGCGTCCCCGGCATCCGGGGCGTCGTCGATCGGCTGCACGTCAAGCCGGCCGAGCGCCTCGGCGACGGCGCGATCCGCGATGCGCTGTGCGAGTCGCTGCTCGCCCTGCCCGAA
>JBKBSH010000208.1:0-4702 GCA_046291795.1 Burkholderiaceae bacterium
GGTGCCGACGCGGCCGGCGCCGAGAATGATGATCTTCATCGGGTGTTCAGCGACCGCCCGCGCAAACGCCTGGTCCGGTCAGCTCGATCCGCCGCCTGATCCGCCATCGGTTTCGGGGCCGCTGCGTTCGGCGCGGCGGCCGCCGCGCCCGAGTTCGACGCCGAGTTGCTTGAGCTTGCGGTACAGGTGCGTGCGCTCGAGCCCCGCGCGGTCCGCGACCCGCGTCATGCTGTAGTTTTCGCGCGCGAGGTGATACTCGAAGTACATGCGCTCGAACTGGTCGCGCGCTTCGCGCAGCGGTTGGTCCAGGCTGACGCCGCCCGACCCGCCGAAGCTGACGGTGCGCACGGTCGCGCCGTCGGGGCCGGCCGCCGGGTCCGCCGGCCGCGCCGCGGCCGCGGACGCCGCGGGGGCGGCGCGCAGATTGCGCATGATGCGGCCGCGCTCGAGGCCGCTCTTGACGGCCGCGAGCAGTCGCGCGAGCGCGATCGGCTTTTCCAGGAAGTCGAGCGCGCCGAAGCGCGTGGCCTCGACCGCCGTGTCGATCGTCGCGTGCCCCGACATCATGATCACGGGCATCGTCAACTGTCCGTTCGACGCCCACTCCTTCAGCAACGTGACGCCGTCGGTGTCGGGCATCCAGATGTCGAGCAGCACGAGGTCGGGCTGTTCGCTTTGCCGCAACCGGCGCGCGACGCCCGCGTTCTCGGCCGTCAGCACGGCGTGCCCTTCATCGGACAGGATCTCGGACAGCAGTTCGCGGATACCGATTTCGTCGTCAACGACCAGGATGGTGGCCATGCTTTCAGGGCGGCACGCCGCCGCGTCAGTGCACCGCCGCGCGCGCGGCGGCAGGGGATGCCGGCGCGGTCTGCGCCAGTCGCCGGAAAACGATGATCACGGTTGCGCCGCCTGCGGATCCGGTGCTGCGATTGATCAGCTCAACGCGGGCGCCATGTTCGTCGACGATTTTCTTCACCATCGCCAGACCGAGCCCGGTGCCGCTGGGCTTGGTGGTCACGTAGGGCTCGAATGCGCGCCTAAGTATATTCGCCGGGAAGCCCGGACCGTCGTCCTCGACCGAGAGGCGGACCGCCGAGGCGGCGGGGGCGTCTTCGGCACGCTCGCCGCGCCGCTCCCGCACGCTGACCAGCGCCGTGCGCAGCACGATCCGCCCGCCGCGCGCCGCGCCCGCCAGCGCGTCCTGCGCGTTGGCGATCAGGTTGTGGATGACCTGCCGCAACTGGGTGGCGTCGCCCTCGATCGGCGGCACGTCGGTGCCGAGCGCGAGTTCGATCTGCGCGCCGCCGGGGGTCGCTCCGCGGCCGTGCTCGACGCCGTACAGCGCGGCCACTTCCTCGATCAGCGCGTTCAGATCGAGCGGCGCGAGCTTGGCCGGCGGCAGGCGCGCGTAGTCGCGGAAGTCGTCGACCATGCGTTTCATCGCGGCGACCTGGCCGACGATCGTCGCCACGCCGCGCGCGAGCACGTCGGCGTGCTCGGGCGGCACCGCGCCGGCGAGTTTCATCTGCAGACGTTCGGCGGCGAGCTGGATCGGCGTCAGGGGGTTCTTGATCTCGTGCGCGAGCCGGCGCGCGACCTCGCCCCAAGCGAGCGCGCGCTGCGCCGAGATCACCTGCGTGATGTCGTCGAACACGACGACGTAGCCGGGCCCGTCCTCGAGCGGCAGCCGCGATCCGCGCGCCAGCAGCGCGAGCGGCTCGCTGCCGGCGGCCGCACCCGCGCGCGGCACCTGCATCTGCTGCTGCCACGAATCCTTCGGCGACGCCGACAGCTGCTGATCGGCGAAGGCGCCGGCGATCTGCTCCGCCATCGCCGGCACCAACGAGGAAAACGGCTCACCGACGTGCGGCGTCAGCGCCAGCCCCAGAATGCGGCTCGCGCCGTGGTTGGCGGTGACCAGCCGGTGGTCCTTGTCGAGCACGACCACACCCGCCGACAGGTTGGTCAACACGCGCTCGAGGTAGGCGCGCGCGTTCTCCAGCTCGCGCGAACGCGCCTCGACGGCGTCGCGCGCCTCGGCGAGCTGGCGCGTCATTGCGTTGAACGATTGGGTCAGCAGGTTCAGCTCGTCGCTGCCTTTGTACTCGCGCACCGGTCGGAAGTCGCCCTCGGCGACCGCTTTGGTGCCTTCGGCGACCTGCAGCAGCGGCGCCGTCATCGAGCTGGCGAGCAGCACGCCGGAGGCCATCGCGGCGAACACCGCGAGCAGCAGCGTCAGCGTCAGCGTGACCGTGTAGATCTTGCGCAGCCCGGTGCGCGCGAGCGACAGCTCCTGGTAGTCGCGGTAGCCGCTCTGCAGCGCTTCGGCATGCGCCGCGACCGACGGCGGCACGTGCTGCACGAGCTGCAGGTAGCGCGGCTCGACGCGCACCGGCGGCGTTGTCTCGCTGGCGACGAGCGGACCGCGGCGGCTGCGCGCCGGCGCGGGCGCCTGCGGACCCGCGGCCGGGATCGGCACGATCACCCGCGTGCGCAGGCCCGCGCGCGGCTCGGTCGCGAGCGGATCGCCCTCGATCACGGCAAAACTGCGCTGCGTGCGCGCCTGGCGCAGGTTCGCCGCCGTCGGGATTTCGGGCACGAGATCGCCCCGGATCAGGTCCCGGGGCGCACCGCTGGCGCCGATCAACTGGCCGCTCGCGGTGACGATCAACGCCTCGTGGAGGCCGGCGCGCTCGCGCAGCCGGTCGAGCGCCTGCAACTGCTGCGATTCGGGCACGTCGGCCAGTTCGAGCGCGATCGCGCGCGCCTTGGCGGACACGTCCGCGAGTTGCGCTTCGAGCACCGCACGCCCCAGCGACAAACCCGACTCGAGCGCGCGGTCGACGCGCACGTCGAACCACGATTCGATCGAGCGCGACAGAAACTGGACCGATACGACGTAGATCAGCACGCCGGGCAGCACGCCCATCAGCGCGAACGCCACCGCGAAACGCGTCATCAGCCGCGCGCCGAAACGCCGCTGCCGCCAGCGCCGGACGAGCCGCACGACGAGCGCCAGCACCAGCACGAAGAGGATCGCCGCGATCACGCCGTTGATCGCCAGCAGCACGGGGTAGTTGCGCTCGAAGGCCTGCGTGTTGCTGCTGGCCGAGGCGAGCAGGAACAGCAGCACACCGCCCAGGGCCAGCGCACCGAGCAGCCCGTAGCGCAATGCGCGGCTCGCGGCGGCCATGGCTAGCGCAGCAGCTCGGGCGGCACCGGCACCGGGCGCCACTCCGAAGCGAGGTTCCAATCGCGGCTGGTCAGCGCGTCGACCTGGAACGGTTTGGGCAGTTGCGAGATGTCCAGCCGCATGCGCGTCTGAGCGCGGTAGCCCTCGCCCCGGTGCAGCACGCCCGCGTCGATCACCTTCCAGCTTCGCACGCGCCGCAGCGTGGCAAGCGCCTCGGCCAGCGTATCGAAAGGCTGCGCCAGTGTGCCGCGCGCGAGCCGGTACTGGCGCGTCAGCGGACTGTACGTCAGTCGGTAGGTCAGCGCGGTGCCGACCAGCTTGCGGTCGAACCAGTACCAGCGCGTCCGGTACAGCTCGAAGTCGATGACGAAGTACAGCGCGATGCCGCGGTTGACCGCGTCTTCGAGCACGGCCGGCAGCTCGAAGTCGAATTGCGCATCGAGCAGCGCGCCGCCTTCGCCGTCATCGGGCGCACGCAGCGCGGCTTCCGCGACCGAGATCGCCTGCGCCGCGGCGGGTCCCGAGGGCGCGATCCCCAAGAGCACCAGCGCGAGCAGCGCGCCCGGCAGCCAGGTGCGGCGCGACGCGGCGCCGACGCGGCTCGCGATGGCGGCGGTTGGGCAGGGCGCACGCACCATGGGTCCGCGGTCAGGCCTTTTCGAACAGTGCAAGAAAGAAACCGTCGTGCAGCGGCGGCCGCGCGGCCGTCGCGCCGCGCGCCGGGCAGCCCGGTGCGGCGCGAGCCGGCGAAGTGGGCAGCAGTTGCAGCGTGTTCGCCGTGTGCCCGGGCAGCGCAACCGGCCGGGCATCGGCATGGCGTTCGACGAAACGCTCGGCCTGGCGCGCGCCTTCCTCGGGGAAAACCGAACAGACCACGTAGAGCAATCTACCAGCGGGCTTGAGCAGCGGCCACAACGCGTCGAGCAACTGCGACTGCCGTGTTGCCAATTGCGCAATATCGGATTCCCGACGCAACCACGGGATATCGGGATGGCGCCGCACGATGCCCGAGGCGGTACAAGGCGCGTCGAGCAGGATGCGGTCGTACCGCACTGCCGCCGCGTACGCGCCGGTGTCGGCCGCATCGGCCACGTGCAGCGCGATCGTCGCGTGCTCGCGTGCGCGCAGCCGCGCGAGGTTGGCCTCGATCCGCTGCGCGCGCCGAGCGTCGATCTCGACCGCATCGATTGCGAGGCCGTCCGCGAGTTCCGCAAGCTGCGCGGTCTTGCCGCCCGGCGCCGCACAGGCGTCGAGAACGCGCTGCCCGTCGCGCACGTCGAGCCACTGCGCGGCAAGCTGGCTGCCCGCGTCCTGCACCGAGACGAGCCCCTCGGCAAAACCGGGAATCGCGTCGACCGGCCGCGCATCGTGCAGCCAGACGGCGGTCGCGCCGACGCGTGTGGCCGCGACGCCGTCGCGCTCGAGCCGACGCACGTAGTCGTCGACGCCGATGCGCCGCACGTTCACGCGCAGCACGAGCGGAGGCGGTTCGCGCTGCACCTCGAG
>JBKBSH010000209.1:0-4690 GCA_046291795.1 Burkholderiaceae bacterium
GCGGCTTCGAGATCCGAACGCCGGTCGCCGAACAGCACCGAGCGCGCCAGATCGAGGCCGAGTTCGAGCGCCGCCGCCCGCAGCATGCCCGGCGCCGGCTTGCGGCAGGTGCAGTCGACCCGATACTGGCCCAGTCCCTCGGTCGGATGGTGCGGGCAGAAGTACACGCCAGCCAGCGGCGCGCCCGCCTCGGCAAAGCGCTCGCGCATCCAGCGCGTCAGCCGCTGAAAGTCGTCCACCGTATACAGCCCGCGCGCGATCCCCGATTGATTGGTGATCACCACCAGCGCGAACCCCCTGTCCGCCAGGATTCGCGCCGCTTCGAGCGTGCCCGGCACGAAGTGAAAGTCCTCCTGCCGCACGACATACCCGAGATCGACGTTGATCACCCCGTCGCGATCGAGGAACGCCGCGCGTCGCAAGAAATTGGGGTCAGACACCATTTTTCAGCAGCCACCGCACGTACGCGGCGGTGCCCTGCTCGACCGAGCGCATCGGCGCCGTGTAGCCGCTGGCGCGCAGCCGTTCGATGTCGGCCTGCGTGTACGCCTGGTATTTGCCGCGCAGCGCCTCGGGAAACGCGATGTACTCGATCCTGCCTTGCGCGATCGCCTGCGCGAGCGCCAGCGGCGGCTCGCCGTTGGCCTCGCGCATCGTGTTGACGACGGCGAGCGCGACGTCGTTGAAGCTCTGCGCGCGGCCGGTGCCGACGTTGTAGATGCCGGAGGCAGGTTTTTCGGCGAAGTGCAGGTTGACCGCGATCACGTCGTCGACGTGGATGAAGTCGCGCCGCTGCTCGCCGTTGGCATAGCCGTGGCTGCCTTCGAAGAGCTTGACCTTGCCTTCGGCGCGGTACTGGTTGAAGTGATGGAACGCCACCGACGCCATCCGCCCCTTGTGCGATTCGCGCGGGCCGTAGACGTTGAAGTAGCGCAGCCCGATCACCGGCGCGGCGAGCGCGTGCATGCGCCGGCGCACCACCTGGTCGAACAGGAACTTCGAGTAGCCGTAGACGTTCAGCGGCTTCTCGTGCGCACGGTCTTCCTTGAACACGGGCCCGAGCCCGTACACCGACGCGCTCGACGCGTAGATGAACGGCACGCGCAGCGCCTGGCACCATTCGAGCAGCGCGAGCGAGTAGCGGTAGTTGTTCTCGAGCATGTAGCGGCCGTCGGACTCCATCGTGTCCGAGCACGCGCCCTGGTGGAAGACGAGATCGGGCTTCGGCAACGCGCGCCGGCGCAGCAGCTCGATGAATTCGGCCTTGTCCAGGTAGTCGGCGATCTCGCAGTCGGCGACATTGCGGAACTTCTCGGACCGAGTCAGGTTGTCGACCGCGACGATGTCGGTCTCGCCGCGCTCGTTCAGCGCCTTGACGTTGTTGGCGCCGATGAAACCCGCCGCGCCGGTGACGATGATCTTCATGACGCGCTTTCCTTCGGCCGCACTACAGCGGACTGCGCCAGCGCAGGCCGCCAAAACGGCTGAAGTCGCGGTCGGTCGTGATCCACTCGCACCCGCCCTCGATCGCGAGTGCAGCGAAGTAGGCATCCGGCACAAGATTGCCCTTGACCTTCGCCTCGGTGCACAGGCGACGGAAGATCGACCAGTGCCGCTCTCCCGGCTCGATCAGCATGGCGTTCGGCTGGTCGCGAACCTGCTCGGCAAACTCGAGCGCCTGCGCCAGCGTGCTCGGCTTGGCAAACACCTTAGGATGGGTCACTACGCGGATGAATCCGCTCAGCACGAGATCCGCGACTCCGTAACGCTCTTCACCGTTGATCGTGGCCTCCAACCAGCGCCGGCACGGCACATGATGCTCGGTGTCCTCGCGATGTGCGTACACGAGCACATTGACGTCCGGCAGGACCACTCACGACTCCATCGTGTCAAGCAAGGATGCGGAGTCGTCGAGATCGACGCCCGGGCGCACGCCCGAGCCCTTGACCGTCCTGAGCCTGACCGGCGTGCGCCTGCCTGAGCGCGTGCGCCGTTGCAGCGATTCGCGCAACGCCTCTTCGAGCACTGAGGTCAGCGTTCGTCCGGTTTCGGCGGCGCGCTTCTTCGCCTGAGCGAGGAGGTGTTGATCCAGTCTTACCGTCGTTCTCATGCGTCCGAGCATGCCGACCATGCATCAATATGTCAAACACCGGCAGCGGCCGTCACGCGCCGAACAGCTCGTCGTAACCGACGGTCGCCGTCCCCAGCTTGCCGACGACGATGCCGCCCGCGCGGTTGGCGGCCGCCACCGCCTGCCGCAGCGAGGCGCCGGCGGCGAGCATCACGCCGAGCGTGGCGATCACCGTGTCGCCCGCGCCGGAGACGTCGAACACCTCGCGCGCCTGCGCCGGCACCGACCACGCGCCGTCGTCGGTGAACAGCGTCATGCCTTCCTCGCTTCGCGTCAGCAGCAGCGCCTGCAAATCCAGCTCGCGGCGCAGCTTCTGCGCGCGCGCTTCGAGATCCGCTTCGCTCTTCCAGCGGCCGACCACCTCGCGCAGCTCGGCGCGGTTGGGCGTGACGACCGTCGCGGCCGCGTAGCGCGAGTAGTCGTCGCCCTTGGGGTCGACGAGGATCGGTTTGCCCGCCGCGCGCGCCAGCTCGATCATGCGCCCGATGTGCGTGAGCCCGCCCTTGCCGTAGTCCGACAGGATCACGAGGTCGTGCTCCGGCAGCAGCGCCTCGTAGTCGCCCAGCTTGGCGAGCAGCACCTCGCCGTCGGGCTGCGTCTCGAAGTCCGCGCGCAGCATCTGCTGGCGGCGGCCGATCACGCGCAGCTTGACCGTCGTCGCCATCCGGCCGTCGGTGTGCGCGTGCGGCGCGATGCCCGACGCATCGAGCAGCCGCACCAGCGTGCGGCCCGCCTCGTCGTCGCCGACTACGGTCAGCAGTCCCGCTTGCGCGCCGAGCGCAACGACGTTGCGCGCGACGTTGGCCGCGCCGCCGAGCCGCTCCTCGACGCGCTGGATGCGAACCACCGGCACCGGCGCCTCCGGCGAGATGCGCTCGACCTCGCCGAACCAGTAGCGGTCGAGCATCACGTCGCCGACGACCAGCACGCGCTTCGCGCCGATCGTCTCTTTCGAAAAAATGGGGTCAGACACCATTTTCAGGCGACGATCTGCCGCGCGACCTCGAGCACCGCGCGCGCCTCGTCGATTGCCGTCTGTCCTTCGGCCGGGCCGTATTCGCGGGTTGGGATGAAGTCGATGTCGCCATAGAACGCCAGCTCGCGATCCCTGCGCAGGCGCTTGGAGATGCGTGCCAGTTCGGGCAGTTGCCCCCGAACGTCCGCGGGAAACAGCGCCGCGTGTTCCAGCAGAATGCCGCCGACGTCGTGCCACTTGGGCGGATCGATTCCCACATGACGCAGCATCGCTTTGAGTGCGAGTTCCACGAGCTCCTGCGCCACCCGCACCACATCGGACCACGCCTGCCGTTGTGCGAGGAACTCCAGCATCTCGGCGCGCACAGCCGCCTTGGCGAGATAGCTTCTGGCCAGCTCGTCGGCGGTCATAGCTCGATGCGGTCGCCCGGCTTGTAGTCCGGCTTCAACAGCCAGTAATAGCCCCCGCCGAGCCGGCGCCGCTCGCTGCCCAGCGCCCGCATCCGCTCGCGCAGTCCGTCGAGGTAACGAGCGAAGAAGCCGTCGCGGTCGAACAGGATGCGCGCCTCCAGCGTCATGTCCAGGAACAGCGGGCTGCCGTGCCGCACCTCCTCGGGCGTCTTGAACACGGGCGAAATCTCGGCGTGCACGCCCTGCGCGCGCGCGGCGGCCAGATCGGGCGCGAGTCGTTGCTCGATCGCCTCAAACTCCGCCACCCGCGCCAGCCGCCCGGTGGGCAGCGGGTCGGCGACGATCAGCACGTCGATATCGGAGTCGAACCGCATCGTGCCGCGCGCCACCGACCCGTACAGCACGAGCGAGGTGAGGCGCTCGCCGTACTGACGCTCGCATTCCTCGCGCAGTCGCTGGCTCAGGTGCTCGTAGACGGCGTGCAGCATCGGGCGGATTGTACGGCCAGCGGCATGGCACCCGGCTTGCGTGCGCGTCATAATGGGCGCGGCACCCGTTCGATCGAAAGCCATGTCCCGCGCCCGTGCAGTGCAGCCGCCGACCGAGGACGATTACCTGCGCCTGGAGGAGGCCGCCTCGGTCAAGCACGAATTCATCGGCGGCCGCATCCATGCGATGGCCGGCGCGAGCGAACGGCACAACCGCATCGCGCTGAACATCGCCTTTCACCTGCGCGCCGCCACCCGCGGCCGCACCTGCCGCGCCTTCATGGCCGACATGAAACTGCGGCTCGACGAAGGCCCGACCTTCTACTACCCGGACGCGATGCTCGTGTGCGATGAAGCCGACGATCATCCGATCTACAAGCGTGCGCCGTGCTTCATCGCCGAGGTGCTGTCACCGGCCACCGCCGCGATCGACGAGCGCGAGAAGTGGGCCGCGTATCGCAAGCTGCCGAGTCTGCGCTACTACCTGATCGCCGATTCCGAGCGGGCCGGCGCGCGCGTGTTCTTTCGCGACGCGCAGGGCACGTGGTTCGAGCAGGAGCTGGCACCCGAAGATCGGCTCGAGATCGCCTGCGACGGCGCTCGCATCGTGCTGACGCTCGAAGACATCTACGAGGACACCGGGTTGCTCGCGCCGTCGTGAGGACGCGCGACCGGCCCGCGCATC
>JBKBSH010000210.1:0-4685 GCA_046291795.1 Burkholderiaceae bacterium
CAGACGCCAACAAGGCGATCGACTACACGCGGTCGTTCGTCACGACCCTGTACGAAGCCGCGCGAGACAGTGTCGCGGCCAAGCGCGATCTGAAGGCGACGTTCGACTACACGCGGGCGAAGATGGATCCGCTGTTCGGACATGTCTTCATCTACGAGCATTGCCTGCCCTTCGACGTGGCGCGCGCCTACGACGAGGCGAGCGGAATCAAGCACCCGCGCATCTGGACCGCCGAGAGAGACCGGGAAATGTGGCGCGCGCTGCAGGGCTGAGGCACGCGCCCGCCGCTCGGCGTCGAACGCACGGCTGACGGTGCCGGCCCGGAAGCCGGGTCACATCTGCTTGAACAAATGGGTGAAGCTGCGGCTCACCTCGAGCTTTTCCGGGAAGTCCTTCAGCTGAACCAATTGGCGGCCGCGGAAGTCCCGAGTCACGCCGGCGATCGCCTTCGCGTTGACGATCGTCGATCGATGGATCTGCCAGAACTGTTCGGGATCGAGTTCCTCGATGAGTTCCTTGATCGGCTTTCGGATGAGCGCCTCGTAGGATGCGGTCTGCACCCGGGTGTACTTCTCGTCCGACATGAAGAACAGCACGTCGGCGACCGGGATCATCCGCAGTTGCTGGCCCATCGACGCCTGGATCCATTGCAGGTAGGGCCTGGAAGCCGGTGCCTTGACATTGATGGCGGCGCCGTCCAGCTTGGCCGCCAACCTGGCGAGTAGCTCGCTCAGATCCGACGGCTTGCTCCCGAGACGCTTCTTCAGGCGCGCGACCGTCAACTCGAGCCGATCGCGTTCAGCGGGCTTGAGCACGTAGTCGACCGCGCCGTGCTCGAACGCCTCGACTGCGTACTCGCCGTATGCGGTGATGAACACCACGTGACACGCATCGCCGATCGCGCGCGCCGCCTCGACCCCGGTCATCCCGGGCATGCGGATGTCGAGGAAGGCGAGATCGGGCCGATGCGTTCGCACGGCGTCCACCGCCTCCCGCCCGTTCTTGGCCTCCGCGACGATCTGCAACTCGGGCCAGACTTCCATGAGCCGCGCGCGCAACTGTTCGCGCATCAGGCGTTCGTCGTCGGCGATGATGGCGGTCGTCATGCCGCCGCGATTCTAGGCGCAGTGCGCCGACTCAGGCGGGCTGGGCCGACAGCGGCGCTTCGGGCGAGTCGTTCGCTTCGGGATCGATCGAGTACGGCACTTCGATCGTCGCGATCGTCCCGGTCGGCGTGTTCGCTTCGATCGACAGGCTCGCGCGGCCGCCGTAAAGGGCGGCCAGCCGTTCGCGGACGTTCGCCAGGCCCACACCGGTGCCCGGCCGCCCGGCCGCCGCAAATCCAAGGCCTGTGTCGGCGACCGTGACGCGCAGGTTGCCGTTGGCGATGTCCGCGCTGATGGTCAGCGAACCGCCTTCGGCCTTGGGCTCGAGCGCGTGCTTGATCGAATTTTCCACCAGCGACTGCAGCATCATCGGCGGGAACCGGGCGCTTGCCAGTCCCTGCGGGACGGTGATCGCATACTGCAGCCTGTCCTCCATCCGCACCTTCAGGATTTCCAGATACGCCCGGCACAGGGCGATTTCCTTGCCGAGCGTGGTCGAGCCTTGTCGCATCTGTGGCAGCGCCGCGCGCAGATACTGGATCAGGTTCTTCTGCATCTTCGACGCGCGTGCCGGATCGGTCTCGATCAGGTAGTCCACCGATGCCAGCGTGTTGAACAAGAAATGCGGTTCGACCTGCGCCTGCATCATCTTGAGCTGCGCCTCGGCGAGCTGCCGCTTCAACCCCTCTTCCGCCGCGGTGGCTGTCGCCGCCCGGGCGCGCGACTCCGCCTTCTTCTTGGACCCCAGCACCACTTTCACGATGATCATCGCGACGATCAGCACCAGCAGGACACCCACGAACCACCCGCCGGACTCTTCGCGGTACACGCGGGTGCGTCGCGCGACCTGTCGCGACACCTGCTCGCTGACGATGTTCTCGATTTTCTCGCGCGCCGCCTCCACCGCCTCGGCGACTTTCGCCGGATCGGCCACCACATCGGGCGGAATCACGACGGTTTCACCCCCATTGCCGACGTCGGCCGAGGCCGCATCCTCGACGCGAACGCCTTTGTCGTCGATCGTGATCGCAACGCGCTTGCCTTCCTTGTTCGAGAAGATCCGCACGCCCTTTTCGTCGACCTTGACACCCGCACGGCCGTCGACCGGGGTGGACGGCGCGGCCCCCGTCGGCTCGGGTGCGCCGGGTCGCTTGGGCGGAGTCGGAGGCGTTGGCGCCGCGGGCGGGGCGATGTGGATGCCTTCCGGCGACACCGAGACGACGACGTTGACGCGGTCCTTTGGGTCCGCGTGATCGACGATGACGGTCGGCCCGCGCTCGAACAGCACGGAGCTCAGGATTCCACCGAAGGCCAGCAGCAGGACGGCCAGCAGGAAGAACTTGCCCCAGCCGATACCGGCAAGCCAGTCGCCGAAGCGTGTGCCGAACTGGCGGATGAACGGTGCGGAAACGCGAGCACCGGCGGCGATGTCGTCGCGGATGCGATGCCAGCGACCCGTCCCATGCGGCGCGCCTGCGGCGCCGCCGGACCCGGCATTCGCGCGGGGCTCGGTCGAGGAGTCTTGGGCATCCATGCGTCGGCGATGTCGGTGCGCGGGGGCGCGCCATTATCGCGGCGTGCCCAAAGCGTGTCCGGTCGGTCCGGATCGACGAGTCGACTCTAGGGCGTTGGCCCGCGCAGCCGCGAGCCGCTCGCGACGAACTGCGGAAATGGCGGACCGACCTGCGCGGTGGCGCCGCAAACCGCCAGTCCGCGGTCAGTCGACGCCGATCGCTCGCAGAACCAGCGAAGCGGCGAGCAGCGTCCAACCGGCGAGGCCGAGCCGCTCGCTCCAGGGGTTCGCGTCCTTCAGCCGCCGAACTTCGCGCAGCAACTCGTCGCGCGGCTTCGCCTGCTTGCTCGCCGCGACGATCGCGCGCAGAAAGGGAAACTGCGTCATCAGCGAGAGCATCAGACACGCGATGCCTGCGTTGCCCAAGGCGTGCGCGAGTCGACCCGCGTCGAAATCGACGAGCGCGAACGCCGCCATCAGGGCGCTGAGGTAAAAGAAGCCGTTTCGCCAGAGGTTCTCGCCCTGGCTGCCGGGCGGTGCGGAGCGGTGCGGCATTTTCGTCGACGTCGTTCGGTAACGATGTCGGTGCTGCGCTCGCCGATTCAAGGTACGCCCTTTTCCGGCGTCCGCGGGGCCGCCAGCCCCCGTCACGAGTCGGCGGTGGTTCGGATCCGACCGGCGCGCCAGGCTCAGTTGGACACCGCCGGCCCGCCACCGGGTGGGCGCGGCATTCCGGGCGGCTCGGCGACCGCTGCCGGCGCGCCTTGCGGGGGCATCTGCGGTGCGGCTGTCGGCGCCACCGGCGCGCCGAACTGGTTCGGCGCCGATAGCGTGTTTCCCGAGAGACGATAGGCCGGCGGCGGCGGTGTGCCGCTGAAGCTCGCCACCTGCCGGGCAGGGACCTTCAGATCCTGGCGGCCGCCCGCGCCTTCGAGCGTGACGCCGTCGGCCCGCACCTCGACCAGCCGCGTACCCGGGGCGAGCTCCTGACCGAGCAGATATGCACGCGCCGGCTTGCCGTCGACGACCAGCACTGCGGAAGAATCGGCGCCGGCCGCGAAGACCCCCGCGACCTGAACGTTGGCGAGAACCGTCGTCGGCGCCACTTGCACCAGCCCGAACATCCGCGCCGCAAGCACCGGATCCGGATCGCGCGGCGGCGGCGCGGCCAGCGGCGGGGGGGCCGCGGCCGGCTGCGGCGTCACGATGCGAATCGCCCAATACGCCGCGATCACGCAAACGACTGCGAGCATCACGACGTGCACGAGCACAGCAGCGAGTTTCTTCATTCCTTGCTGGATGGGCGCAACGAATCCGATGATGACGGGTCAGAGGACTTGCCGCACGGAACCGATTTCATCCTGACGTATGAACGGCGCCGCCAAATCACGCCAACGCGGGGGCATCGACGACGGACCGGGTTCATAATATCCGCGCTAGCCTCCGAGCGCCATCGGAAAACGCCTTTCCTTCAAGGCCTTCGGCGCGCATCTTCAACGACAGTCGAAACTGGACGCCTCGACGATGGATCCGGCTTCCCTCCGCAACACGCAGCGTCGCGATCGCGGCTTCACGCTGATCGAGATCATGGTCGTGATCACGATCCTGGGCATTCTTGCCGCCCTGATCGTGCCGCGCGTGGTCGGGCGCACCGACGACGCACGAATCGCCGCCGCCAAGCAGGACATCGCTTCGATCATGCAGGCGCTGAAGCTGTACCGGCTCGACAACGGCCGCTATCCGACGACCGAACAAGGCCTGAAGGCCTTGATCGAGCGACCGACCACCGAGCCTGTGCCGAGCAATTGGAAGCAGGGTGGCTACCTCGAGCGCAGTTCGGTGCCCAAGGATCCCTGGGGCAGGGAGTACCAGTATCTGAATCCGGGGCTGCGCGGCGAGATCGACGTGTTCAGCTTCGGCCGCGACGGCCAGTCCGGCGGCGAAGGGCCGGACACCGACATCGGCTCCTGGATGCTCTAGCCCGGATATTTCACGAGGTCGCCCCCGTATGCGTTCATTGCCGAGCTTCGACAGGCACTTGCAGCACGCTCGCCGGAATCCACTTG
>JBKBSH010000211.1:0-232 GCA_046291795.1 Burkholderiaceae bacterium
CCTCGCCCGCATCGGCGGCGACGGCTCGCGGTGATGGCCATCGAGTCCCGCGGGCGACGACGGGCTGCGCTCGGGCCGGCATCCCGTCCGGGGCGGTGGTCGCTCGTGCGAAACGCGGCAGATCGCCGCGATCACCGCGCCGACCGGCGCGCACATCGACACGACGACCCGCAAGCCCTGCCCGCTGCCCGCCGCGGTGCCGGCTCGCGCCCGCGAACCGACCTTCGCCTAC
>JBKBSH010000211.1:242-4672 GCA_046291795.1 Burkholderiaceae bacterium
TGCGAGTCGCCAGGTTCGGGAGCCGCTGCCGATGAAAGCGGCCGTCGTTTTCCGCTTCGATCGGCTCGGACCCCTGCGCGTGGCTCGCCGCGCGGCGAAGCCGCCGCGTCGACGCGGCCGGCGTGCGGCAGCCAAAGCGCAGACCTCCGAACGAGACGTACGCGCGTCGGCGCGCCGCCGCGTGATCAGGCTGCGGATGGGCGCTGATCTGCACGAAGACGCCGTCAGGTCTGCACCGCGCGCGTTTGTCGCGCGAACAGACAACGTACCCGTTCGATCAGCGACGGCGCGCCCTGCCTCTCGACATCGTTGGCGAGCGATGTCGCGCGAGACCGGATCGCGCCGCGCGCACCGCGCAGATAGTCGGGAATCGCGGGAGGCGGGGCGGCCGCGACCGCCGGGCTTGCGATATATAGCTGCGCGTCGCCCTTGGTCGCGCTCGCCAGGATCAGCTCGCCGCTTTTCACGTCGAAGCGCCTGCCCGCAGCCACGACGAAGTCCTCCGTACAGCCGTCCTGCGTCAGCCACACTTCGCCGCGGATCACGAAGACCGCCGATCCGATCGGCAGTCGCAGCCGCAGCGGGTTAGCATCGATCCCGATGGACGTGCCGGCGAGGTCTTCGGAGTCCGGGTTCATCGTGTCACGCTCCGAGGAGGAGATGGACATGACGCACTGTCGCGCTGCCGCCGCGGCGAGACAAACGACGTTTCGAAATGCGGCGCATTCGCGGCGGGCATGACTAGCCCGGATATTTCACGAGGTCGCCCCCGTATGCGTTCATTGCCGAGCTTCGGCAGGCACTTGCAGCACGCGGGCCGGTATCCACTTTGGATGGCCGGGGCTACGCGGGTTTGCGTGGCGCCGGGCCGGCCATCTTGCGCTCAACTCCTCGCGCGTGCCCCTTGGCGCGCGACTGCGGCCGTC
The DNA here is from genome assembly GCA_046291795.1 of Burkholderiaceae bacterium. Lineage (GTDB taxonomy): Bacteria > Pseudomonadota > Gammaproteobacteria > Burkholderiales > Burkholderiaceae_F > DSNY01. The sequence goes on from JBKBSH010000211.1 coordinate 1,169, forward strand.
TCGCGCAACCTGGCTCGCCCCGGCATCCGCGCAACTCCCGCGTCCCCCGTGAAATATGCGGGCTAGACAGCGCGATCTGCCCGCGTCGCTCGACCTGCTGCGCGGCTTCGAGGCGGCGGCGCGGCGGCTGTCGTTCACCGCCGCGGCCGCCGAACTCTTCGTTACGCAGTCGGCGGTCAGCCGCCAGGTGCAGCAGCTCGAAGAGCAGCTCGGGGTGAAGCTGTTCGAGCGGCGCACGCGCGCACTCGCGCTGACCGGCGCGGGCGAGCTGTACGCGCGCGAGGTCACGAAGGCGCTGAACGCGCTGCGCGAAGCGACCGCCGCGGTGCGCGCGAGCCCTGCGCCGATCGTGCGCGTGACGACGACGGTGACCTTCGCTTCGCTGTGGCTGGTGCCGCGGCTCGCGGAATTCCAGGCGAGGCACGCCGACGTCTCGGTTCACGTCGTGGCCGACAACACGATGCGCGACCTCGAGCGCAACGCGCTCGACGTCGCGATCCGCTACTGCCCCGAAGCGGCCGCGGGCGAAGGTGCCGAGCGCCTGTTCGGCGAACGCGTCGCGCCCGTCGCGAGCCCCGCGCTACTGAAGGGTCGCGGCGTGCGGACGGCCGAGGATCTGCTGCGGCTGCCGCTGCTCGAGTTCGACGATCCCGCGCTGAGCGCGCCGTGGCTGTCGTGGAAGGTGTGGTGCGAAGCGATGAAGCTCGAGCGCCCGCGCGAAAACCGCGGGCTCGCGTTCAGCCACTACGACCAGGTGATCCAAGCCGCGATCGCGGGCCAGGGTGTGGCGCTCGGCCGTTTTCCGCTGGTCGATCCGTTCCTCGCCGACGGCCGGCTCGCGCTGCCGTTGAAGGGCGGGCGCTACGCGACGCAGGCCACGCGCGCCTACTGGCTGATCGTCCCGCCGCCGGCCGCGCGCCGTGCGGAAGTGAAGGTCTTCACCGACTGGCTGCGCGACCGGGTCGCCGCGCAGGCCGACGGCGGCAAGCGCAGACGCTGACACCGCGCGCGATCGACGACACCGGTCGAAGAACCCCGTTCAAGAACGGGGGCGGGGACACCTCGATCGTACGCAGGGCGACGCCGTGATGTCCCGCTGCGGCGCCCCTTCACGAAAGCGAAACCATCACCGGGTCGTCTCGGGTTTCCGAATTGACCATCCAGCCGACCCCGAAGCGATCGGTCAACATGCCGAACCCGGGCGACCAGAACGTCTTGCCGAAGGGCATGGTGACCTTCCCGCCGTCGGCCAGCGCCTTGAACAGCCGCTCGCCCTGCGCGACATCGGAAGCCGCGATCGACAGCGCAAAGCCGCCGGGCTTCGATTGCAGCGCGTAGTCGTCCGACGCCATCACACGCGTGTCGCCGATGCGCAGGCTCGCGTGCAACACCTTGCCGTCCCAGCCGGGCGGCACCATGCCGGGTGGCGGCGCCTCCGGCGCTTCCTTGTAGCGCATCAGCATCTCGAGTTCCGCGCCGAGCGCCCGGCGGTAGAACTCGAGCGCCTGTTCGCAGTCGCCGGCGAAGAACAGATACGGTTCGACTCTCATCGCATGACCTCCTCGGTGGCCGGGCTACTTTCCCGTCCGATGGCTGTGCTCGATCTGCTCGCGCAGCCGTTGCTCCTGCGCGCGCAGCTCCGGCGTGAATTCGGCGCCGAAATCCTCCGCTTCGAACACCGGGCGGATCTCGATCTCGGATTCTCCGGGCATCGGGTCCGGGCAGCGCTTGACCCACTCGACGGCCTCGTCCATCGACTTCACCTGCCACAGCCAGAAGCCGGCGACGAGCTCCTTCGTTTCGGCGAACGGCCCGTCGGTGACGGTGCGCTGCGCGCCGGAAAAGCGTACGCGCTTGCCCTTGGCGCTCGGATGCAGCCCTTCGCCGGCGAGCATGACGCCGGCCTGTACCAGTTCCTCGTTGAACTTGCCCATCGCCGCGAGCATCGCTTCGCTCGGCATCACGCCGGATTCGGAGTCCTTCGTGGCCTTGACGATCACCATCACGCGCATTGGCTGCCTCCTTTGCCGGTGCGGATTCGAGGTGTTGCCCTTGCTTGTCGCACGGAGCGCGGCGATTTCGACATGGCAGCGTACGCCTTTGCCTTCGCGGCCTTCGGCGCGATCGCGCGGGCGGTCGATCGTCGGACCGCGCTTGCCGCACGGGCGTGTATACGTCGCCGGCATTTTTGCCGCCCAATTGCTGGCAATGTTTACACGGCGGAGTTGACTCGCGTCAGCCGCCGGACAGCGCCTGCACGATCAGCAGTTCGTCGTCCGGCGCAAGCGGTGTCGACAACTCGAAGATCGGTTCGCCTCCGACGAAGAAGCGAATGTGGCGGCGCGTGCGGTCCTGCTCGTCGACCATGCGGAAGCGGATGCCGGGATACCGGCGATCGAGGTCCGCCAGCACCGCCCCGAGAGTGGCGCCGCTCGCCTCGACCCACGCCGCGCGCGTGTAGTCGCGCAAGGGGCTTGGAATCAGCACCCTCATTCGAGCGCGGCGGCTTCGACCGCATAGATCTCCGGCAGATGGCGCGCGACGTTCTTCCACGTCGCGCCCTCGTCGCGGCTCGCCCACAACTCCCCGCTCGTCGTGCCGACGTATAGCCCGACCGGATCGGCGGCATCCGCGCACATCGCCTGCCGCTTCACGGTCCACCAGGCCTGCTCGGCGGGCAGCCCGTCGTCCAGGCGCTGCCAGGTCTTGCCGCCATTGCGCGTGACGTAAGCCGCCGGTTTGCCGTCGGGGCTCGTGCGCGGCCACACCGTCTGCCCGTCCATCGGGAACACCCACGCGGTGTCGTCGTCGCGCGGGTGCACGACCATCGGAAAGCCGATGTCGCCGACCTTCTTCGGCATCTTGCGGCCGATGCGCTCCCAGCGGTCCGATGGCCGGTCGAGCCGGTAGATGCCGCAGTGGTTCTGCTGATACAGCCGATCCGGGTTGCTCGGGCACATACGAATGCAATGCGGGTCGTGAAACGTCGGCGTTCCGGCGTCGAAGCCTTCGACGACTTCGAGCCCTTCGAGCAGCGGACGGAACGTCGTGCCGCCGTCGGTCGTTTCGTGCACGCCGCCGCCGGACATGCCGAAATAGATGTGTTTGGGATCGCGCGGATCGACGATGATCGAATGCAGTTTCGGCCCGTCGGGCGTGCCGTCCTGCACGGTGCCGAACCACTCGAGGTACTGCGGGTCGTCGTTGACGTGAGAAAACGGCTTCCAGGTGATGCCGCCATCGTCGGACCGGAACAGTCCCTGCGGCGAGGTGCCCGCGTACCAGACGTCCGGCTCGGCGGCGATCGATGGCGTGAGCCAGAACGTGTGATCGACGCTGCGCCCGCTGCCGTCGGCTTTCTTCGCGAACGCGGGCGGCTGTGCCGCCTCCTTCCACGTGCGGCCGAAGTCGGTCGAGCGAAACACGGTCGGGCCGAGGTGCCCCGTCTTGGCCGCCGCCAGCAGCGTGCGGCCGTCGCGCGGATCGAGCACCACGTGGTTGACG
>JBKBSH010000212.1:0-4668 GCA_046291795.1 Burkholderiaceae bacterium
TCGAGGACAACCTCGTGCTGCGCGGCGTGGCGCTGCGCGCGCACGCCGAAGCGGCCGACGCGCCGCGCCCGGCGGCATGAAGCTCGCGTTCCTGATTCTGGTGCTGGCCAACCTCGCGGTGTTCGCGTGGCAGCAGGGTGCGTTCGGATGGCTGCCCGAAAGCGGACGCGAACCCGGGCGCATCGCACGTCAGCTCGAACCCGGGCGCATTCGCGTGCTGACCGACAAGGAGGTGCAGCAGCTTCGAGACAAGGCGCGGCAGGCGCCCGCGACTGCCGTCGCCGGCGCGGAATCCCCCGGCGCACCGGCCTGCCTGGAGTTCGGCGACTTCACGCAGGCCGACGCTGCACGCGTGCTCGCGCGTCTGGCGCCGCTCGCCCTCGGCGAGCGGATCGTCTCGCAATCGGTCGAACTGCCGGGCTGGTACATGGTCTACGTGCCGCCGTACAAGACGCGCGCCGAAGTCGAGCGCGCCGCGGCCGAGCTGCGCAAGCTCGGCGTCAAGGAGCTGCTGGTGATCGCGGACAACTCGCCGATGCGCTTCGGCATCGCGCTCGGCTCTTTCAAGGACCAGGGGCTCGCGATGCGCCACCTCGAGGATCTGCAGCGCCGCGGCGTGACGAGCGCGCGCGTGGCCGACAGGCCGTCGACCGCGCCGGGCACGCGCCTGCAGATCAAGGGCGTGGACGCGGCGCTCGCGCGCGAACTGGCCGCCGTGCAGAAGGAGTTTCCGCAGAGCAGGCTTGCGCCGTGCCAGTGATGCGCCCGGATCGCGGATTGCGGTCGACGTCAGAACCCCCCTTTTGAAAGAGCGGTGCAGGGGGATATGAACGAGGCCGCGCGCGCAGCGCCGCGCCGCCGCGCCCGATTCACCCCTCAACACTGCCCGATCCGCGCGCGGATCTCCTCCGCCAGCTTCGGCAGCAGCGCGCGCCGCGCCGCAAGCGCGGTCGAATCCGGGTCGCGCTGGCGCGCGCCCCAGATCGGCTGAGGGAAATGGGCGTCGTCGGCAAAGCGCGGGATCACGTGCCAGTGAAGATGCGGCACGACGTTGCCGAGGCTCGCCAGATTGACCTTGTCCGGCGCGAGCACCGCACGCAGCGCGTCCTCGACCGCATACACGGCCGCCATCACGCGCGCGAGTGCGGCCGGGTCGAGGTCGGTCATCTCCTTCACGTGCGCGTTGACGATCACGCGCGCGAAGCCCGGATAGTCCGCGTCGTCGACCAGCACGACGCGCAGCGACTCGTTGCGCAGCACGAGCGTGCCGCCTTCTTCCCGGCACAGCGGACAGTCGGCCGCGCTCATACGAGCACGCGCTCGATCCCGCCCGCGTTGGCTTTCGCGACGTACTCGGCCATCCAGTTCTCGCCGAGCAGCCGGCGCGCCATCTCGACGACGATGTAGTCGGCGTGGGTATCCGCGTCGTCGTCGTAGCGCGCGAGCCCCTGCAGGCAGCTCGGGCACGAGGTCAGCACCTTGACTTCGCCCTTGAAGCCGTCGGCGCGCAGCGTGCCGGCGAGCCTGCGGATTTCCTCCTCCTTGCGGAAGCGCACCTGCGTCGAGATGTCGGGCCGCGCGATCGCGAGCGAGCCGGATTCGCCGCAGCAGCGCTCGCTTTTCTCGATCCGGGTGCCGTCGCCGGTGGCGATCAGCGCGTTGACCGTCTTGAGCGGATCCTGCTGCTTCATCGGCGTATGGCAGGGGTCGTGGTACATGTAGCGCACGCCCGCGACGCCGTCGAGCTTGATGCCTTTTTCGAGCAGGTACTCGTGGATGTCGACGATCCGCGAGCCGGGAAAGATCTCCTCGAACCGGTAGCCGGCGAGCTGGTCGTAGCACGTCCCGCAACTGACGACGACCGTCCTGATGTCGAGGTAGTTCAACGTGTTGGCCACGCGGTGCAACAGCACGCGGTTGTCGGTGATGATCTTGTCGGCGCGGTCGAACTGCCCGGCGCCGCGCTGCGGGTAGCCGCAGCACAGGTAACCCGGCGGCAGCACCGTCTGCACGCCGGCATGCCAGAGCATGGCCTGCGTGGCGAGACCGACCTGCGAGAACAGCCGCTCGCTGCCGCAGCCCGGGAAGTAGAACACCGCCTCGGCGTCGGACGAGGTCGTGCGCGGATCGCGGATGATCGGCACGTAGCGGTGGTCTTCGATGTCGAGCAGCGCGCGCGCCGTTCTCTTCGGCAGGTTGCCCGGCATCTTCTTGTTGACGAAGTGGATCACCTGTTCGCGCACGGGCGGCGTGCCGGTGGTCGCCGGCGGGCGCCTCGTCTGGGCCCGGCCCAACGCGCGGAAGACGTTCACGCCGAGCCGCTGCGCCTTGTAACCCCAGTCGATCATGACCTTGCGCGCGAGCTTGATCGTCTGCGGGTTGGTCGCGTTCAGGAAGAACATCGTCGCTGCGCTGCCTGGATTGAAGCGCTTGCGGCCCATCCGGCGCAGCAGGTCGCGCATCGCCATCGAGACATCGCCGAAGTCGATGTCCACCGGGCACGGCGTGAGGCACTTGTGGCAGATCGTGCAGTGGTCGGCGACGTCGGAGAACTCGTCCCAGTGCTTGACCGACACGCCGCGGCGGGTCTGCTCTTCGTACAGGAAGGCCTCGATCAGCAGCGAGGTCGCGAGGATCTTGTTGCGCGGCGAATACAGCAGGTTCGCGCGCGGCACGTGGGTCGAGCACACCGGCTTGCACTTGCCGCAGCGCAGGCAGTCCTTGATCGCGTCCGCGATCGAGTTGATGTCGGACTGCTGCATGATCAGCGACTCGTGGCCGAGCAGGTTGAAGCTCGGCGTGTACGCGTCGTCGAGTGTGGCGCCCGGCGCGAGCTTGCCCTTGTTGAAGCGCCCCTCGGGATCGACGCGCGCCTTGTACGCGCGGAACTCGCGCGTTTCATCGTCGGTCAGGAACTCGAGCTTGGTGATGCCGATGCCGTGCTCGCCCGAGATCACGCCGCCCAGCTCGCGCGCGATCCGCATGATCCGCACGACCGCCGCGTGCGCGGTGCGCAGCATCTCGTAGTCGTCGGAGTTGACGGGGATGTTGGTATGAACGTTGCCGTCGCCGGCGTGCATGTGCAGCGCGACGAACACGCGCCCGTGCAGCACGCGCCGGTGGATCGCTTCGCACTCGGCGAGCACCGGCGCGAACGCCGCGCCCGAGAAGATGCGCTCCAGCGGCGCCCGCACCTCGGTCTTCCACGACACGCGGATCGTCCGGTCCTGCAGCAGGTCGATCACCGCGAGGTCGGGCCGCGCGCCGGCGGCCGGCGGCGCGACGTGCGTGATCCCGAGACCGGCCAGTTCGGGCGCAGCCCGCGCGAGCGGCGTGTCGAAGTGCTCCAGCAGATACGTCCAGCGCTTGCGCGTGAACGCGATCAGCTCGCGCGCCTGCTCGACGCGGTCGCCGACGATCTCCTCGCGCGGCAGCCGGTCGAACTCGACGTCGCCGGTCTTGCCGAGCGCGAAGTCGGTGGCGAGGAAAGCGTCGAGCGCGTCGAGCAGCGCAAGCTTGTTGCCGATCGACAGCTCGATGTTGATGCGCTCGATCGCGTTCGTATAGTCGCCCATCCGCTCGAGCGGGATGACCACGTCCTCGTTGAGCTTGAACGCGTTGGTGTGCCTGGAGATCGCGGCGGTCTTGGCGCGGTCGAGCCAGAACTTCCTGCGCGCCTCGCCGCTGGCGGCGATGAAGCCCTCGCCGCCGCGCGCGTTGGCGATGCGGACGACTTCAGAAGTCGCGCGCGCCACGGCCGCGTCGTCGTCGCCGACGATGTCGCCCAGCAGCACCATCTTCGGCAGCACACCGCGCCTGGACTTGGTCGTGTAGCCGACCGCGCGCAGATAGCGCTCGTCGAGGTGCTCGAGCCCGGCGAGGCGCACACCGGTGGCCGACGCCCCGGTGTCCAGGTAACGCTTGATCTCGACGATCGAAGGCACCGCGTCGCGCGCGTTGCCGAAGAACTCGAGGCATACGGTGCGGATGTGCGCGGGCATCCGGTGCAGCAGCCAGCGCGCGGACGTGACGATCCCGTCGCAGCCTTCCTTCTGCACGCCGGGCAGCCCGCCCAGGAACTTGTCGGTGACGTCTTTGCCCAGTCCCGTCTTGCGGAAGCGATGGCCGGGGATCTCGAGCGTCTCGGTACGCAGAACGCGCGCGCGGTCGGGATGATCGCGGCCGTCGCGCCACGTCAGCCTGAACTTCGCGACCGGCGCGTCGTGGATCTTGCCGAGGTTGTGCTCGAGGCGCTCGACGTCGAGCCAGTTGCCCTCGGGATCGACCATCCGCCACCACACCAGGTTGTCGAGCGCGGTGCCCCACAGCACGGCCTTCTTGCCGCCGGCGTTCATCGCGATGTTGCCGCCGACGCACGAGCTGTCGGCCGAGGTCGGGTCGACGGCGAACGCCAGCCCCGCATGCTCGGCCGCTTCGGCCACGCGCCGCGTGACCACGCCGGCGCCGGTGAAGATCGTCGGCTGCGCTTCGGCCACGCCGGGAAGCATCGTCGGTTCGACGCCGCCGATCGTGTCGAGCTTTTCGGTGTTGATCACCGCCGAGCGCGCCGTCAGCGGCACCGCCGATCCCGTGTAACCGGTGCCGCCGCCGCGCGGGATGATCGTCAGCCCCAACTCGATGCACGCGCGCACCAGCGCCGGAATCTCG
>JBKBSH010000213.1:0-4661 GCA_046291795.1 Burkholderiaceae bacterium
CGATGATGCCCGCGACCGCGCGCATGCCGACTTCGCGCAACGCGCGCAGCGCCGCGTGCGGGTAGAAATACATGTCGGAGCAGCAGGTCACGCCGGCGCGCAGCATCTCCAGCGCGGCGAGCCGCGTGCCGTCGTAGACGAACTGCTCGGAGGCGAGCGCGGCTTCCAGCGGCCAGATGCGTTCCTTCAGCCAGCGCATCAGCGGCAGGTCGTCGCCGACGCCGCGCAGCAGCGTCATTGCGGCGTGCGTGTGCGCGTTGACCAGCCCCGGCGTGACGACGTGCTCGGCAAGCTGAACGCGCTCGCGCGCGGCGTAGTGTTCGCGCGCCGCGGCGATCGGTGCGACCGCCGCGATCCGGCCGGCGTCGATCGCGATGGCATGGTCTTCCAGCACGACGCCCGCGGGACGGACGGGGACGATCCAGCGGCATTCGATCAGCGTGTCGACGGTCTGCATGGCGGGTCTCGCGCGCCGGGCCGCACCGCTACGGCGGGCTGCGGCGCCGGTTGCGAATGGTGCCACGACCCCGGCCGGACGCGGTTGCACTGATAGACTTTGGCCCTTTGCAGAGCCGGCTCGCCGCGCCTGCCGTCGCACCCCGCGCGGCTGGGTGCCGGACCGCACCCAGATGGACTCATTCGCCAAGGAAACCCTGCCCGTCTCGCTCGAAGAGGAGATGCGGCGCTCGTATCTCGATTACGCGATGAGCGTGATCGTCGGCCGCGCGCTGCCCGACGTGCGCGACGGCCTGAAGCCCGTGCACCGGCGCGTGCTGTACGCGATGCACGAGCTGTCCAACCACTGGAACCGCCCGTACAAGAAGTCGGCGCGCATCGTCGGCGATGTGATCGGCAAGTATCACCCGCACGGCGACACCGCCGTGTACGACACGATCGTGCGCATGGCGCAGGACTTCTCGCTGCGCTACATGCTGGTCGACGGGCAGGGCAACTTCGGCTCGGTCGACGGCGACAACGCCGCGGCGATGCGCTACACGGAAATCCGGCTGGCCAAGATCGCGCACGAACTGCTCGCCGACATCGACAAGGAGACCGTCGATTTCGGCCCGAACTACGACGGTTCGGAGAAGGAGCCGCTGATCCTGCCGGCGAAGCTGCCGAACCTGCTCGTCAACGGCGCCTCCGGCATCGCGGTCGGCATGGCGACCAACATCCCGCCGCACCACCTGGGCGAGGTCGTCGACGGCTGCCTGCTGCTGCTGCGCAATCCCGACGCGACGGTCGACGAGCTGATCGAGCTGATCCCGGCGCCGGACTTTCCGACGGCCGGGATCATCTACGGACTCGACGGCGTGCGCGAGGGCTACCGCACCGGCCGCGGCCGCATCGTGATGCGCGCCAAGACGCACTTCGAGGAGATCGACCGCGGCGCCCGCGCCGCGATCAACGTCGACGAACTGCCCTACCAGGTGAACAAGCGCGTGCTGCTCGAGCGCATTGCGGAACTCGTCAACGACAGGAAGATCGAGGGGATCTCCGACATCCGCGACGAGTCCGACAAGTCGGGCATGCGCGTCGTCATCGAACTGAAGCGCGGCGAAGTGCCCGACGTCGTGCTGAACAACCTGTACAAGCAGACGCAGCTGCAGGACACGTTCGGCATGAACATGGTCGCGCTGGTCGACGGCCAGCCGCGCCTGCTGAACCTGAAGCAGATGATCGAGGCGTTCCTCGCGCACCGGCGCGAGGTCGTCACGCGCCGCACGAATTTCGAGCTGCGCGAAGCGCGCAGCCGCGGCCACGTGCTCGAGGGTCTGGCGGTGGCGCTCGCCAACATCGACGAGTTCATCGCGATCATCAAGGCCGCGCCGACGCCGCCGGTGGCGAAGACCGAACTGACGAACCGCGCGTGGGATTCGTCGCTGGTGCGCGAAATGCTGACGCGCGCGGGCGCCGACATGAGCGCGTACCGGCCCGAAGGGCTCGACCCGCGCCTGGGTCTGCAACCCGACGGCGGCTACCGGCTGTCCGACGAGCAGGCCGACCAGATCCTGCAGATGCGGCTGCAGCGGCTGACGGGGCTCGAGCAGGACAAGGTCGTCAACGAGTACCGCGAGGTCATGGACCGCATCGGCGACTTGCTCGACATCCTGGCGCGATCCGAGCGCATCACGCAGATCATCGCCGACGAACTGTCCGCGCTGAAGAAGGAATTCGTCGTCGATGCGAAGGACCGTCGCCGCTCCGAGATCGTGCGCACGACGCAGGACCTCGCGACCGAGGACCTGATCGCGCCCGAGGACATGGTCGTCACGCTGTCGCATGCCGGCTACATCAAGAGCCAGCCGCTCGCCGATTACCGCGCGCAGCGGCGCGGCGGCCGCGGCAAGCAGGCTGCGGCGACCCGCGAAGACGACTGGATCGAGCAGCTTTTCATCGCCAACACGCACGACACGATCCTGTGCTTCTCCAACCGCGGACGGCTGTACTGGCTGAAGGTCTGGGAGGTGCCGCAGGGCTCGAGATCGTCGCGCGGCAAGCCGATCGTCAACATGTTCCCGCTCGTCGAGGACGAGAAGATCACCGTCGTGCTGCCGATCAAGCAGTTCGACGCGCTTCACTACGTCTTCATGGCGACCGCGAAGGGCACGGTGAAGAAGACCGCGCTCACCGAGTTCGCCCACCCGCGCAAGGCCGGCATCATCGCGGTCGATCTGGAGCCGGGCGACTACCTGATCGGCGCGGCGATCACCGACGGCACGCACGACGTGATGCTGTTCTCGGACGCCGGCAAGGCGGTGCGCTTCGACGAGAACGATGTCCGGCCGATGGGCCGGCAGGCGCGCGGTGTGCGCGGCATGCAGCTCGAAGACGGGCAGAGCGTGATCGCGATGGTCGTCGCCGAAGACGAGAATCAGAGCGTGCTGACCGCGACCGAGAACGGCTACGGCAAGCGAACGCCGATCGCCGAGTACACACGCCACGGCCGGGCCACGCGCGGCATGATCGCGATCTCCACCACCGAGCGCAACGGCAAGGTCGTCGCCGCGACGCTGGTGCGTCCCGACGACGAGATCATGCTGATCACCACCGGCGGCGTGCTGATCCGCACGCGCGTCGCGGAGATCCGGGAGATGGGCCGTGCCACGCAGGGCGTGACGCTGATCGCGCTCGACGAAGGCACCAAGCTTTCCGGACTGCAGCGCATCGTGGAGAGCGACGCCGAGAACGGGTCGAACGGCAACGGCGGAGCGCCGGGCGCGGAGCCGGCGTCGAGCGACGGCGGCCGGTAGGTCGGCGCGTCCGCGCGTTCGCCGATGCAGGACCATCGTCGTGGCCATGGATGATCGACTCAAGCCGCTGCGCGACGCGATCGACGCGGTCGATCGCAAGCTCGTCGAGTTGCTCAACGAACGCGCGCGGCTCGCTCAGGACGTCGGCCGCGTCAAACAGGGTGCTGCTGCGCCCGTGTACCGACCCGAGCGCGAAGCCGAGGTGCTGCGCAAGGTCGCGTCTTTCAACGGCGGGCCGCTGACCGACGCCGCGCTGACCGGGATCTACCGCGAGGTGATCTCGGCGTGTCGCGCGATCGAGCGGCCGCTGCGCGTCGCCTACCTCGGCCCGGCCGGAACCTTCTCCGAACTGGCGATGATCCGGCAGTTCGGCTCGGGCGTGCTCGGCGAGCCGTGCGTGTCGATCGACGAGGTGTTCCGCTCGGCCGAGGCGGGCAGCGCGGACTTCGCGATCGTTCCGGTCGAGAACTCGACCGAGGGCGCGGTCAGCCGGTCGCTCGATCTGCTGCTCGTGACGCCGCTGAAGATCCTCGCCGAAGTGTCGGTGCCGGTGCGGCACCACCTGCTGACGCAGAACGGAACCCTCGACGGCATCGAGCGCATCGTCAGCCACCCGCAGACCTTCGGCCAATGCGCCGGCTGGCTCAACCTGCACCTGCCGACGCTCGAGCGCGTTTCGGTCGCGAGCAACGCCGAAGCGGCGCGGCTCGCGGCGAGCGACCCGACGACCGCGGCGATCGCCGGCGAAAACGCCGCCACGCTGTACGGACTGCAGATCGCAGCGAGCCACATCCAGGACGATCCGCAGAACCGCACCCGTTTCGTCGTGCTCGGCCGGCAGGAGACGCAGCCGACGGGGCGCGACAAGACTTCGCTGATCCTGTCGGTGCCGAACCGGGCCGGCGCCGTCTACCACATGCTCACGCCGCTCGCGCAGCACGGCGTTTCGATGACGCGCTTCGAGTCGCGCCCGGCCAAGCTCGGCGCGTGGGAGTACTACTTCTACGTCGACATCGAGGGCCACGAGCGCGATCCGAAAGTCGCCGCCGCGCTCGCTGCGCTGCGCGAGGTCAGCGCCTACTACAAGAGCCTCGGCTCGTATCCGATGGAAGCGTGAGACGAATCGCGCATCGACGCCAACGCATCGAGGGTCACTCCATGGCAGCGGTTCCTTCCACCCCGACTTCGGCGATCGCCGCGCTCGAGTACGTGCGCGCGATCGCGCCGTATCAGGCGGGCAAACCGATCGAGGAGCTTGCGCGCGAGTTCGGGCTCGATGCGAGCGAAATCGTCAAGCTCGCGTCGAACGAGAACCCGCTCGGCATGCCCGAATCGGCCAGGCGCGCGATCGTCGCGGCGATGGACGATCTCGGCCGGTATCCGGATTCCAACGGCTTCGCGTTGAAG
>JBKBSH010000214.1:0-1942 GCA_046291795.1 Burkholderiaceae bacterium
TGGTCCCCTCGCCGCGCCTAGCCCTGCGGCCCAATCCAGCCCGCCGCAGACCCGATCCATATGCCAACAGGCCCTAGCCGTAACGCACCTCGAGCACGTCGAGCGTCTCGACGCCCGCCGGCGTGCGCAGCTGCACGCTGTCGCCCTCGCGGGCCTTGAGCAGCGCTCTGGCGATCGGCGAAATCCAGCTCACGTAGCCGCGCGCGGGATCGACCTCGTCGATGCCGACGATCGTGATCTCGTGCTCGTCGCCGCGCGGGCCGGCGTAACGCACGGTGGCGCCGAAGAAGATCTGGTCGGTGCCTTCGCCGCTGCGCGCACGTGCCGCCGGGTCGACGACCTCGGCGCTGTCGAGCCGTTTGGTCAGGAACCGGATCCTGCGGTCGATCTCGCGCAGCCGTTTCTTGCCGTAGATGTAGTCGCCGTTTTCGGAGCGATCGCCGTTGGATGCGGCCCACGAGACGGTGCGGACGACCTCGGGCCGCTCGACGTTCAGAAGATGCAGCAGCTCTTCCTTCAGGCGACGGTAGCCCGCGGGCGTGATGTAGTTCTTCACACCGGCGGGAAGCGCAGGCGCTTCGAACTCGTCGTCGTCCGCCTCGACTTCCTTGACGAACGCTTTGCTCATCGAATGCTCGGACAAACCGGGCCGGCAGGGATTCGACCCGCAACGAGCGCAAGTCGCGAGTCGCGACGCGGAAGCCGTGTCCCCGCCGGACCGCAGCCGGCGTGCTCGAACCGGCGCGCGAATTATAGGGACGACTCGGCGGTGGCGAGCGTCGCGGACTCGTCGCCGGCGGGCTTGGTGCGCTACTGCCGGAAGCCCCCGATACCCGCCGCGGCGCTTTGCCTCGAAGCAGGGCCGTCCACGGTGGGCGCCGGCGGCCCGAATCGTCGGACCGGGCCGTTCGTCCGGATCGGGCGCATCGCCCTGGCCGCACAGCCGCCGGACCGTCGCGACCGAAGGCGCCCGGCGGCGACCGTCACGCGAGCGTCATCGCGCAGCACTAACGTGCGGCTTCATGCAAGCGAGCACTTGGCAACCCGTTCTGCGCAACGCCGATGCCGACGCAGTGCCTGCGCGGGTCGTCCACCCATGTCGAGACGCCGCACCTCGCGACGAAGGCATCCGTCACCACCGCGCGATCTTCATCTCGGACACACATCTGGGCACGCGCGGCTGCAAGGCGCAGCATCTGCTCGACTTCCTGCGTCATCACCAAGCGGACGACCTTTACCTGGTCGGCGACGTGATCGACGGCTGGGCACTGCGCAACGGTTTTTACTGGCCGCAGTCGCACAACGACGTGGTGCAGAAGGTGCTGCGCAGAGCGCGCAAGGGCGAGCGGGTCGTCTACATCCCGGGCAATCACGACGAGTTCGCGCGCCAGTTCGTCGGACTGGACTTCGGCGGCATCGCGATCCGCGCCGAGGCCGAGCACCGGCTGCTCGACGGCCGCCGGCTGTGGGTCGTGCACGGCGACTTCGCCGACGGCGTGATCCAGCACGCGCGGTGGCTGGCTTACGTGGGCGATGCGCTGTACGACCTCGCGCTGTGGCTCAACCGCCAGGTCAACGCGGTGCGCGCGCGCCTCGGAATGCCGTATTGGTCCCTGTCGCAGTACTTGAAGCACAAGGTCAAGAACGCGGTGAATTTCATCTTCAGCTTCGAGCAGGTGCTGGCGCGCGAGGCGCGCCGGCGCGGCTACGACGGTGTCGTCTGCGGGCACATCCACCGCGCCGAGATCCGCGAAGTCGACGGGCTGCTGTACTGCAACGACGGCGACTGGGTGGAAAGCCTGACCGCACTGGTCGAGTCGCGCGACGGCGAATTGCGAATCGTGCACTGGCCGATCGTGCTCAAGCCGGGCGAGGCCGTGCCGCGCTGGGACGAGTCCGAACCGGCCGCGCAGAACGCACCGGCCCAGAGACGGTGCGTCGC
>JBKBSH010000214.1:2042-4659 GCA_046291795.1 Burkholderiaceae bacterium
CCGGGCGAGGCCGTGCCGCGCTGGGACGAGTCCGAACCGGCCGCGCAGAACGCACCGGCCCAGAGACGGTGCGTCGCGTGAAGGTCGTCATCGTCACGGACGCGTGGACGCCACAGGTCAACGGGGTCGTGCGCACCCTGCAGGCGACACGCGACGAACTCGAGCGCTGCGGTCATACGGTGTCGGCAATCACGCCGCAGTCGTTCGTCACCGTGCCCTGCCCCGGCTACCCGGAAATCCGGCTGTCGCTGGCGCCGTATCGCAGGCTCGCCCGAATGCTGACGGCCGAACTCGCCCACGACGGCGAGATCGCCCTGCACATCGCGACCGAGGGTCCGCTCGGTCTGGCTGCCCGGCGCTTCTGCCTGCGCCGTCGCATCCCGTTCACCACGGCGTACCACACGCGCTATCCGCAGTATCTGCGCGCGATGTTCGGAGTCCCGGAGCGTTGGACGTACGCGGCGCTGCGGCGGTTTCACTCGGCTTCCGAGGTCGTGATGGCCCCTACGGCGAGCGTCGAGGACGAACTGCGCGCCGTCGGCATCGAGCGCGTCGGCGTGTGGACACGCGGCGTCGACACCGACCTCTTCCGCCCGACCGAACCGATGCCGCTGGATATGCCGAAGCCGATCTTCGCGTTCGTCGGCCGCGTATCGGTGGAGAAAAACATCGACGCGTTCCTGCAGCTCGACCTGCCCGGCAGCAAGGTCGTCGCGGGCGACGGTCCCGCGCTGGCGCGGCTGCGCCGTCGCCATCCCGAGGTGCGTTTCCTCGGCATGCAGGACAGCCAGCAGCTCGCGCGCCTTTACAGCGCCGCCGACGCCTTCGTCTTTCCGAGCCGCACCGACACGTTCGGTCTGGTGCTGCTCGAAGCGCTCGCGTGCGGACTGCCGGTGGCCGCCTATCCGGTGCAGGGACCGCTGGACGTCGTCGGCGGCGCCGACGTTGCGGTGCTCGACGAGGATCTGCGGCGCGCTGCGCTCGGTGCGCTGCGCATCGACCGCGCCCGGTGCCGCGAGTTCGCTTTGCAGCGGTCATGGCGGGCATCGACCCGCCAGTTCGCCGCGCTGCTGCGCCCGGTGCCGGTGCGCCAGCGCGCCGTCGCCGCATGCCAAGCCGATACCGCGCGCCTGCGCACGTAGACGGCCCGGCGTGCACGGCGCGAATGCGGCAAACCGCCGGCGTCGTGACCAGTCCCGCTTGCTGCGCTGTCACCGGGCGGTCACCGCGATTTCATGCGCCGGCAACGCCGCCCTCCTAGCTTCGCGCACGTTGCACACACGAAGCCGACCTGGATGGAGCCATTACCCGACTCGTTGACCGTCGCGGACGCCCCGTCGCCGCGTGCCGCCGCGCCGCGACTCGTGCTGTCGATGGCACGCACCGCCGCCGATATCGAAGACGCTCAGCGGCTTCGATTCAAGGTGTTCGTCGAGGAGATGGGCGCCGCCGTCGGCGCGCACGACACCAGGCTGGACAGCGACGAGTTCGACGACTGGTGCGATCACCTGATCGTTCGCGAGGCCGACACGCTGCGGGCGGTCGGCACGTACCGCATCCTTCCGCCCGACCGGGCGCGGGCGCTCGGCAGGCTTTACGCCGACGGGGAATTCGATCTGTCGCGACTGGCTCATCTGCGGCCGATGACGATCGAGCTCGGTCGATCGTGCGTACATCGAGAGCACCGCAACGGCGGCGCGATCATGCTGCTTTGGGCCGGACTGGCGCGATACATGAGAACGCACGGCTACCGGCACCTCATCGGCTGCGCCAGCGCGTCGCTCGCCGACGGCGGGCACCAGGCCGCGCGGCTGCGCGACGAACTGCAGCCCTACCTCACCGCGCCCGATCTGCGCGTCTTCCCGCATACTGCGTTTCCGCACGCCCGCCTGACGCGGTCGGCCACGTGCGCGATTCCGCCTCTGATCAAAGGCTATCTGCGCCTGGGCGCCCGTGTCTGCGGTGAACCCGCGTGGGACCCGGACTTCAACACGGCGGACTTCCTGATGTGGTTGTCGCTGGATCGACTGCACCCGCGCTACGCGCGGCACTTCGATCTGCTCGCGTCGCAAGCGACGGCCGACGCGCGCTGAGCACCCGGATGCCCACCACCCGCCCAGGGCGCGGCAAGCCCGGGGCGGCTGCGCGCAGGCCGCCGATGGGGATGTGGATGACGGAGAGGTCTCGTTTGCCCGTGGCCGCGGACTCGCCGCACCGATCACCGTCAAGCGGTTGTCAGGCGACATGAAGAACTGACCCCGTCGAGGACGAATGGGCTCCGATGGAGGCGGTGGCCCAAGCTCCGCAGGTCGCAGCACGCCGAGGCGGCGAGACGACGTTGGTGCCGCAGCAGGCGCAGAGGATGCAGGCGCGCAGGTTGTGAGGCCCTGGCAAACCGTGCGTGGCGCGCACGTCGTCGACGTGGTCGTCGAACCGCCGCGTCTACTCCTGCACCTTGCGCGTGGCCCGCTGGAAGTCGACGGCCTGCAGCCGCTTGAAGGAGAAGTCATGGTCGACGAATGGCCGTGTGTCGAGCGGATGGCGCCGGCGGAACGCGTAGCCGCCGCGCAGGCGCACGAGGTACGGCACGCGTCGGTGACGCTTGGCGCCGGAGCCT
>JBKBSH010000215.1:0-4654 GCA_046291795.1 Burkholderiaceae bacterium
CTGCGGCCTCGTCCGCCGCAGGCGTTGAGCGGATTCGGCACCGCTGGCAGCAGGCGGGCCTTGCGCCTTGGATGGCGCCCGCGCACGAGTGGGCCTGGCGCTTCGACGGCATCGAGCGTCTCGCGGGCGAGCCGCGTCTCGCCCCGACGCTGGCGGTGTGGCGTCTGGCGCTGCGCTACGCACGCCGGCGCAGGAACCGCAGCGACGTACAGGTGGCCATCGCACTGGCGATGCTGCCGTTTGCCCGCTGGCGCGCACGGTGGCCGGCGTGGGCGGCGGCCGGTCGCGGCGAACGCTGGGATCCGTTGGAGCAGACGCTGCGAGAGTTCATCGCGCGCGGTGCTTCACAGGACGAACTGCTCGTGTGGGAAGGCGCGCGTCCGACCGTGCCGATCCGCCGCGCGGTGCCGAGTCTTCTGGCGCGGCTGCACGCGGCGGGCAGGCCGCTCTGACCGCTGCGGATCAGTCGTCGAACTCGTTCACGATCGCTTCCAGTGTCGCAAAGGAGTACTGCGGGAACTCGCGGTGCAGCCGCATGTAGTCGTCGACCTTGGAAGGTTCGCGGCGCCGTCCGTCGCGGATCTGCGCCACGCGCGATGCACCGCGTCGCGCGCGGCCGCCTTCGGCAGCGCGGGGCGGCGCTGCCTGTGCGCGCCCAGAAGCCGCGCGCGACGCGCCTTGATCTGCGCCACCGGCAGCCGGAACAGCCGGCGCAGCATCGCCGTGGTGGCACCGTGCTCGATAAAGAAATCGAGGCAGTCTTCCCGGTCGAGTCGGTGGCGGATCATGCGCAGCGTTCTGTCGATGTGCTCCGCGTCAAGGTGCAGTTGCACTTTGGGCTGGCCGCTGCGCGCCAGCAGCACGAGTTCGCGCCAGCTCAGCGCGCGCAGCCGGCGCACGACGTGCTCGTGCGAGGCGTCGTCCACCAGCCCCGGCACCAGCAACAGCGCCAGCAGCGCGAGGTGCGAGTTCGCTTCGGTGCCTGACAAGGCTCCTCCTTGGGTGGCGCATCGGATCGGTCTTGACCTCGCGCCGCTCGTAGGCCGCAGCACTTCGCCATACCCCCCCGGCGGAATGCAAGCGAAAATTCGCGCGAAGGCTTAGCGCCGATGCGGGATCGGCCACGCTTCGGCATGGCATGGACTTCCGCGCCGACACCCACACCGTCGGGCTGCCGCATGCAGCCAAAGCGTGTGCGTAGGTGGCGGAACCCGGCGCTCGAGCCGCGCGAGCAGCGACGCGATTCGGCCGCCGCGACGTACCGCGGCGCTACGCTTCGCGGCCCGACGACCGAGCCGATCCGTGAATCCCCACGCCGAACGTCTGTGGAAGGCGCCCGCCTGGGCGCTGTCGCTGCTGCTCGCGTGTCTGGGCATGCTCGGGCCGTTTGCGATCGACACGTACCTGCCGGCTTTCGCGGGCATCCGCGCCTCGCTCGGTGCCACGCCGATCGAGATGCAGCAGACGCTGTCGGCGTATCTATTCGGGTTCGCGGCCATGAATCTGTTTCATGGTGCATTGGCAGACAGCTTCGGCCGGCGGCCGGTGATCCTGTGGGGGGTGGCTGCGTTCACCGTCTCGTCCGTCGGCTGCGCGCTCGCGCAGACGATCGGTCAACTCGTGTTCTTTCGCGCGATGCAGGGGCTGGCGACCGGCGCGGGCATCGTCGTGTCGCGCGCGGTGATCCGCGACATGTTTGCGCCCGCGCAGGCGCAGCGTGTGATGTCGCAGGTGACGATCTTCTTCGGCGTGGCACCCGCGATCGCGCCGATCATCGGCGGGCTGCTATTCGAGTACGTCGGCTGGCGCGCGGTGTTCTGGTTCCTGGCGCTGGTCGGACTCGCGCTGTGGCTCGCCAACTGGCGCGTGCTGCCCGAGACGCTGCACGCGAAGGACGCGCAGCCTTTCAGCGTTCGCAACCTCTTTCGCGGCTATGCGCAGCTGCTGGGACACCGCGACTTCATGCTGCTTGCGCTCGCCAGCGGCGTGCCGTTCAACGGAATGTTCCTGTACGTGCTGTCGGCGCCGGCGTTTCTCGGCGAGCTGCTGCACCTGAAGCCGACGCAGTTCTTCTGGTTCTTCGGCATCACGATCAGCGGAATCATGGGCGGGGCGTGGCTGTCGGGCCGGCTCGCCGGGCGCGTCACGCCGCGCAGGCAGATCCGCTACGGCTTCACGATCATGGTCGCCGTGTCGATCGTCAACGTGACGGCCAACGCACTGTTCGTTGCGCAGCCGTGGTGGGCATTGCCGCTGGTCGGGCTGTTCGCATTCGGCTGGTCGCTGATGGTGCCGGCGGTCACGCTGCTGGTGCTCGACCTCGTGCCCGAGCGGCGCGGGCTGGCCTCGTCGCTGCAGGCGGTCGTCGGCAGCGCCGCCAATGGCGTCGTCGCCGGGCTGCTGGCGCCGCTCGTGATGCACTCGACGTTCGAACTGGCCGTCGCCTCCTGCGCGCTGATGTGCGTCGGCCTCGTGTCGTGGCAGATCGTCAAGCACCGCGTCAGGGCGGCGTGACCGGCGGCCGCGGCGTGTGCCGGACCGACGAGTGCAGGCACAATCTGCGCCGCGAGACGGCCCGCGCTCTCACGAGGAGTCGCGGGCTACGGACCGACCCCTGAACCGCAGGAAGGAGAGCGACTGTGCTGATCGGCGTCCCCAAGGAAATCAAGGTCCACGAATACCGCGTCGGCATGACGCCGAGCGCCGTGCGCGAGGCCGTGTCGCACGGACACGGCGTGATCGTCGAGACGCAGGCCGGCGCCGGCATCGGCGCCACCGACGACGATTACCGCAGGGCCGGCGCGGAAGTGGTCAGCGATGCGGCCGAGGTCTTCGCTCGCGCGGAGATGATCGTCAAGGTCAAGGAGCCGCAGCCTGCCGAACGCAAGATGCTGCGCGCGGGCCAGGTGCTGTTCACGTATCTGCATCTGGCGCCCGACCCCGAGCAGGCGCAGGACCTGATCGAAAGCGGCGCGACCTGCATCGCGTACGAAACGGTCACCTCGCCGTCCGGCGGCCTGCCATTGCTTGCGCCGATGAGCGAAGTCGCCGGCCGGCTCGCGGTGCAGGCGGGTGCGCGGTGCCTCGAGAAATCCGCCGGCGGCATGGGCACGTTGCTGGGCGGCGTGCCCGGCGTGGCACCCGCGCGCGTGGCGATCCTCGGTGCCGGCGTGGTCGGCACCCACGCCGCGCAGATGGCGGTAAGGGCGGGCGCGCAGGTGGTCGTGATCGACAAGAGCGCGGATGCGCTGCGGCGGATCGACGCGATGTTCCACGGCCGCGCGATGACGATCTTCTCCAACCGCGACAACGTCGAGCGCGAGGTGCTGCGCGCCGATCTGGTGATCTCCGGCGTGCTGATCCCCGGCGCGGCGGCACCGAAGCTGATCACGCGACCGATGCTGTCGAGGATGAAGCCCGGCTCGGTGATCGTCGACGTGGCGATCGACCAGGGCGGCAGCACCGAGACGAGCCGCCCCACCACGCACGCCGAGCCCACTTACGTCGTCGACGGCGTGGTCCACTACATGGTGGCCAACATGCCCGGCGCGGTGCCGCGCACCAGCACCTATGCGCTCGCCAACGCCACGCTGCCTTTCACGCTCGCGCTCGCGGACAAGGGCTGGCGTCGCGCGCTCGCGGAGGATCCGCACCTGAAGAATGGCCTGAACGTCGCCGCGGGCAAGATCACCCACAAAGCGGTCGCGAAGGCATTGAACCTGCCCTACACGCCGGCCGATGCCGTAATCGTCGGCTGATCGTCGACGACGGCGCGCGTGCGGCGCTCGGCGGCGCGTGCCGGGCGCGGCAGCGGCGATCGACGCGAAAGCGCGGCGCTTGCTTTAAATTGCAGCGCTCAGCCGCGCCGCGTAGCGTGCGCGCATCGCCGCCCGGGACACGAGGAGACCACGCCATGAGCGAACAAACCAAGTACCTCTTACATCAAAACCGCCTTCCGCGCGCTTGGTACAACATCCAAGCCGACCTGCCCAAGGCGCTGCCGCCGGTGCTGCATCCGGGCACGCTCGAGCCGATCGGCCCCGACGACCTGGCGCCGCTGTTTCCGATGGCGCTGATCGCGCAGGAAGTCTCGACCGAACGCGAGATCGAGATTCCCGAGCCGGTGCGCGACGTGTATCGCCTGTGGCGGCCGAGCCCGCTGTATCGCGCGCATCGTCTGGAGAAGGCGCTCGGCACGCCGGCGCGCATCTTCTACAAGTACGAGGGCGTCAGCCCTGCCGGCAGCCACAAGCCGAACACCGCCGTGCCGCAGGCGTTCTACAACAGGGAGGCCGGTGTGAAACGGCTGACCACCGAAACGGGCGCCGGCCAGTGGGGCACGGCGCTTGCCTTCGCCGGCGCGCTGTTCGGGCTCGAGGTCACGATCTTCCAGGTGCGCGTCAGTTACGACCAGAAACCGTACCGGCGCGCGGTGATGGAAACGTACGGCGCGCGCTGCGTGCCGTCGCCGTCGAACGAAACCGAATACGGTCGCAGCGTGCTCGCCAAGCGCCCCGATCATCCGGGCAGTCTCGGCATCGCAATCAGCGAGGCGGTCGAGGTCGCCGCGCAGCGCGCCGACACCAAGTACGCGCTCGGCTCGGTGCTCAACCACGTGTTGATGCACCAGACGGTCATCGGCCTCGAAGCCATC
>JBKBSH010000216.1:0-4631 GCA_046291795.1 Burkholderiaceae bacterium
GCGGATCGACTCGCGATCGTCGCCGAAGCTTTCGAGCCGCTTGCGGATCCAGCGCGGGATCTCCGCGCCGCACGCATCCGAGAAGCGCGCCAGCTGCGCGTAGTTGGTGATCGGCATGATGCCCGGCACGATCGGCACGGTGCAGCCGAGCGCGGCGACGTCGTCGACGAAGCGGAAGTACGCATCCGCGTTGTAGAAGTACTGCGTGATCGCCGAATCTGCGCCGGCGCGCACCTTGCGCACGAAGTTGGCGAGATCGTCGGCCGGCGAGCGCGCCTGCGGGTGGTACTCGGGATACGCGGCGACTTCGATGTGGAACCAGTCGCCGGTTTCGGCGCGGATGAACTCGACCAGCTCGTTCGCGTAGCTGAAGTCGCCCGCGCCGCCCGCCGCGCCCGAAGGCAGGTCGCCGCGCAACGCGACGATGCGCCGGATGCCGGCGCCGCGATACCGCTGCAGCAGATCGCGCACCGAAGCGCGCGTCGCACCGATGCACGAGATGTGCGGCGCGACCGGGCGGCCTTCGGCGTGGATCTGCAGCACCGTGGCGAGCGTGCCTTCGCGGGTCGAGCCGCCGGCGCCGAACGTGACGGAAAAAAACGCCGGATCGACCGCCGCGAGCCGCGCACATACGCCGCGAAGCTTTTCGACGCCTTCGGGCGTTTTCGGCGGAAAGAACTCGAAGCTGAATGCGCGCCGGGTCATCGTCGCGGGTTCCGGGAGCGGATCATCGGGCGCCGCTCATGCGCTTGGGCAGCAGCGCCGAAAACGCCCACGAGAAAAGGCTGAACAGGATCGCGCCGGCCACGCCCCACCAGAAGCCTGCGACGTGGAACCCCGGCAGCAGCGCGGCCACGCCCCAGAAGAGCAGTCCGTTCAGGACCAAGAGGAACAGCCCGAGCGTGACGATCGTCACCGGCAGCGTGAGGATCACCAGCACCGGCTTGATCAGCGCGTTGACGAGTCCGAGCACGACCGCGGCGACGAATGCGTGCACGGGATCCTGCACCTGTACACCGGGCAGGATCAGCGTGACGATCCAGAGCGCAACGGCGTTCAGGATCCAGACGAGCAGCACGCGCATCGATGTGACGTCGTGTGACGCGACGGGTTCGGGCAAAGGCAGAAGGCGCAATTGCGGCGGCGGGCCGATCAGGGTGACGCACCCGACGGCGGTACGCCGAGGAGCGTCGCTCAGTACCGATAGTGCTCCGGCTTGTACGGTCCCTCCTTCGGCACACCGATGTAGCGCGCCTGCTCGTCGGTGAGCTCGGTCAACTGCGCGCCGAGCTTTCTCAACTGCAGACGCGCGACCTTCTCGTCGAGGTGCTTGGGCAGCGTATAGACGCCGATCGGATACTTGGCGGTGTTGGTGAACAGTTCGATCTGCGCGATGACCTGGTTGGCGAACGAGCTGGACATCACGTAGCTCGGGTGTCCGGTCGCGCAGCCGAGGTTCACGAGCCGGCCCTTGGCGAGCAGGATGATGCGCTTGCCGTCGGGAAAGATCACATGGTCGACCTGCGGCTTGATCTCCTCCCACGCATACTGCGCGAGCGAAGCGACGTCGATCTCGTTGTCGAAGTGGCCGATGTTGCAGACGATCGCCTGGTCCTTCATCTTGCGCATGTGATCGTGCGTGATCACATGGAAGTTGCCGGTCGCGGTCACGAAGATGTCGGCCTTGTCCGCGGCGTAATCCATCGTCACGACGCGATAGCCTTCCATCGCCGCCTGCAGCGCGCAGATCGGGTCGATCTCGGTCACCCACACCTGCGCCGACAACGCCCGCAACGCCTGCGCCGAGCCTTTGCCGACGTCGCCGTAGCCGCATACCACCGCGATCTTGCCGGCGATCATCACGTCGGTGGCGCGCTTGATGCCGTCGACCAGCGATTCGCGGCAGCCGTAGAGGTTGTCGAACTTGCTCTTGGTGACCGAGTCGTTGACGTTGATCGCCGGAAACGCGAGCCTGCCTTCCCTGGCCATCTGGTACAGGCGCTTCACGCCGGTCGTCGTTTCCTCCGTGACGCCCTTGATGTGAGCGAGCCGCGTCGAGTACCAGGCCGGGTCCTGCGCGAGCTTCGCCTTGATCGCGGCGAACAGATGGGTCTCTTCCTCGCTGCTCGGCTGCGCGACGACCGAGGGGTCCTTTTCGGCCTTGGCGCCCAGATGCAGCAGCAGCGTGGCATCGCCGCCGTCGTCGAGGATCATGTTGCTGTAGCCGCCGTCGGGCCACTCGAAGATGCGGTGCGTGTAGTCCCAGTAGTCGGCGAGCGACTCGCCCTTGACGGCGAACACGGGCGTGCCTTTGACCGCGATCGCCGCCGCGGCGTGGTCCTGCGTGGAGAAGATGTTGCAGCTCGCCCAGCGCACCTGGGCGCCGAGCGCCTGCAGCGTCTCGATCAGCACCGCGGTCTGGATCGTCATGTGCAGCGAGCCGCTGATGCGCGCGCCGCGCAGCGGCTGGCGGGCGGCGAATTCCTCGCGGATCGCCATCAAGCCCGGCATCTCGGTCTCGGCGATCCGGATTTCCTTGCGGCCCCAATCGGCCAGCGCAAGGTCGGCGACGACGTAGTCGTTCTTCGCTGAAGTCGTGGATTTGAGTACGGCGCTCATCTCGCGCCCTCCTTTCGGAAAAGAAGTTTGCGAGCGCCGTTGACACGTGCCGCCTCGCGAGCCGGGCGGCATCCTCGAGCCTGGCGGAGTACGGCGGGTGCCGCCCCGTTGCAACGCTCCTCGAAGGGAGACGAATCATAACCGATGGGTGGGGCTGCTCCGCCCGTTTGCGGCAAGCCCCCATCGCTGCCCTGCGGGATTGGCTTGCCGTCATCGTCCCGTCACGATCGCCACCCAACGAGCGCTCCCACGCACCGCCTGTTCAGCCGCGGTGTCGGTCGAGATGGGCGCCATCGGGAGGACGGCATGACACCGTTGGAGCAGCGGGATGTCGGCGAGACCGCAGGCGCGGTCGCGTCGATGGTCATTTTCATCGCCGTCTACGCGGCCTGTGTACCCGCCTTCGGCATGGCGTTGACGCTGGCGCTCGGCTGGCTGCCGGCCGCGGTCGCCGCAGTGGTCGGCGCACACGCGATTCGCTTCGTCGTCCACCTGCTCGCAGCGCCGCGCACGTCGATCGACTGACGCGCGGCTCGCACGCCGCGCGGACCGTCGCTACGATGATGCACGGGGCGCGAGGGCGCACGAAGCGGCGTTGGCATGTTCAATCCCGACGGCGGCAGGGCCGGAGCGGAACGTGCGAGCGCGCCTCGCCGACGAATCGACTCGCGGCTTACGCCGCTTGGCGCTTGACGCCGGCGGCATCCGCCAGCGCGGCCGCCCGGTCGGTCCGCTCCCAGGTGAACTCCGGTTCGTCGCGGCCGAAGTGGCCGTACGCGGCGGTTTTCTCGTAGATCGGCCGCAGCAGGTCGAGCATCTGCACGATGCCCTTGGGTCGCAGATCGAAGTGCCGGGCGACGAGCTGCGCGATCTGGTCGTCGGGGATCCGGCCGGTGCCTTCGGTGTACACGGTGATGTTGATCGGCTTGGAGTAGCCGATCGCGTAGCTCACCTGCACCTGGCACTGGCGCGCGAGCCCCGCGGCGACGACGTTCTTCGCGACGTAGCGCGCCGCGTACGCGGCCGAGCGGTCGACTTTGGACGGATCCTTGCCGGAAAACGCGCCGCCGCCGTGCGGACACGCGCCGCCGTACGTGTCGACGATGATCTTGCGGCCGGTCAGGCCGCAGTCGCCGTGCGGTCCGCCGATCACGAAGCGGCCGGTCGGATTGATCAGGTACTTGGTGTCCTTCAGCCACTCCTTCGGCAACACCGGCTTGACGATCGTCTCGATCACGGCTTCCTTCAGCGCTTCGTACGAGACATCGGGATCGTGCTGCGTCGACAGCACGACGGTGTCGACCGAGTGCGGCTTGCCGTCGACATAGCGCATCGTGATCTGGCTCTTGGCGTCGGGGCGCAGCCATGGCAGACGGCCGTCGCGGCGCACGTCCGCCTGGCGTTCGACGAGCCGGTGCGCGTAGTAGATCGGTGCCGGCATCAGCTCGGGCGTTTCGTCGCACGCGTAGCCGAACATCAGTCCCTGATCGCCCGCCCCCTGATCCAGGTCCAGGCCCTTGCCCTCGTCGACACCCTGCGCGATGTCCGGGCTCTGCTTGTCGTAGCAGACCATCACAGCGCAGCCCTTGAAGTCGATGCCGTACTCGGTGTTGTCGTAGCCGATGCGCTTGATGACCTCGCGCGCGATCGTCGGGTAGTCGACGACCGCGTTGGTCGTGATCTCGCCGGCGAGAACGACGAGCCCGGTCGTCACCAGCGTCTCGGCGGCGACGCGCGATGCGCGATCCTCTTTGAGGATCGCGTCGAGGATGGCATCGGAGATCTGATCGGCCACCTTGTCGGGATGGCCTTCGGAGACGGACTCGGAGGTGAAAAGAAAGTCGTTGGCCACGTGCCACTCCAGTTCGAAGGTCTTGACCGCGTTGCCCTCGACGTGAGCGGCGACGCTTTAGCGGTATTTGCCGGGCCCGCGACATCGAATCGGGCAGGGTGCGATGCGACAATGCGCAACGCGCGGCTCGCCCCGCAATTGGTCATAAATCGGCGAGTCG
>JBKBSH010000021.1:0-14875 GCA_046291795.1 Burkholderiaceae bacterium
CGCGCGAGTGCCGCCCGCCGCTCCGGCGTCAGGTGGCGTCCGACCTCGATGCGCGCGCCGTGCGCAGCCAGGTACACGCGCCCTGCCTCCGACTCGACTCGCGTCCAGGCCGACCGCGCGTCCCACTCGCTCGTGCGCGTTCCCTCGACGCGCCTCACGGTCACTACCCCGTCGCGCAGCTCGATGCGCTCGTAGTCGGCCGCGTGCCGGCCATAGACCACGAACGCCGCCGCCACCGCCAGGACTTCGAGCCCCACGAAAGGCAGCACGAGCCAGAGCCCCTGTGCCGCAAAAGCGGCACCGAACGCGAACGACACCGCGACGATCGACGCAAAGACCAGCGCGAGTTGCCGCGGGCTCGCCGAGCAATTCCGCTTGATGGTCCAGCCAACGGCGCGGTCGTTCATCGACGGGGCTCTCAAGATCATCTGTCTGCGCGCTGCCAGGCACTGCACCGAGCCCCGACGAAAGACGGGGTCGCGATCAGCGACCCCGGCGCGAATCGCGGCGGATTATAGGGGCGGCGGAAAAGTCCGAGCAAGCAACGGTCGAGGATCCGAAGGACTGCGCGCGCTGCAACCGCACAAATCGGCGCGAAGATCCGATCGACGCGTCGGCGTCTGACGGGCGCACCGTGCGGCTCTGTGTCGAAGATCACAGTTCCGGCCCACGATCAGGTCGACGCCTGCGCGCGGCGAGGTCGGCCCGCAGCCGATCGACCGGAATGCTCGTCGCGCTCGCCGTCCGCGGCTGCGGTTTGCGCGCGTGGCCGTAGGCGACCTCGAAGGTCAGCGAGATCCGCCCCGCCGCGTCGCGCTGCGCTTCGAGCGCGCCGATCAGTGCATGCGCCTGCCGCGTCGACACGAGGCTCGCGCGCCGGTCGTCGCGCGGGTTGCCGCCGAGCGCGGCGACTTCGCGCAGCAGTGCGCGCGGCGAATCGAAGGTCAGCGTCAGCACGTCGACGTCCATCACCGGCGCGGCGAACCCCGCGGCGACCAGCATGTCGCCGTAGTCGTGCATGTCGACGAACGGAAACGGCCGCGCGTCGGGCAGTGCCGCCGCGCAGGCCGCGCGAAGCTGCTTGCCGGTGTCCGGACCGAAGCAGCTGAACATGAGCAGTCCATCGCCGCGCAGCACGCGCTTGCACTCGGCAAACACCGAGTGCGGCGCCGGGTGCCAATGCAGCATCAGATTGGAGAACACCAGGTCAACCGTCGCGTCGGCGAGCGGCAGCGCGCCGGCGTCCGCGCAGACGCGCAGCGCGCGCGGGGGGCGCAGCCATCGCGCGATCCTTCCGCCGGAGGGCGCCACCGCGCGCAGCATCGGCAGCGACAGATCGACGCCGATCCAGGTCGAGCCGGGATAGCGCGCGAGCAGCGCATCGCGCGCGCCGCCGCTGCCGCAGCCGATGTCCGCGATGCGTTGCGGTGCAAGCTTCAGGTCGTCGAGACGCTCGATCAGCCGGCGGCCCACTTCACGCACCACCGCGTCGTGCGCGCGAAAGCGCTCGACGCGCCCGTCGAATTGCCGCCGTACGGTCTCGATGCGCGCGGGCACGCGCGGCGGATCGACGAGCGTGGGCGCGAGTTCGGGGGTTCCGGGTTCGAGCGACATGGCGCGATGATGCCAGCGCGTCCGGATCGCAAGGCGAACCGATAAGCTGCGCGCGTCGCCCCGGCACCGCCACCGTGTTTCGCGCTCTCGCCCCCACGCTGCGCCGCTGGTTCGCGCACCGCTGCGCGGTGTGCGGCATTGCCCCCGGCGCGCCGGTGTGCGCCGGATGCGCTGCGGACTTCTTCCCGACCGACGCGACCCGCTGCGCACAGTGCGCGCTGCGGCTGGCGCACTCGGGCGATGCGCCCGTCTGCGGACGCTGCCTGCGCGAGCCGCCCCGGTACGACGCGACGTTCGCGCTCGCCGACTACGCGCCTCCGGTCGACGGCATGGTCATCGCGCTGAAGTTCGGCCATCGATTGGAGCTCGCGCGGGTGTTCGGCGAACTGATCGCCGAACGGATGGGCGAACGCCTGCCGCGCGACGCGCTGCTGGCGCCCGTGCCGCTCGCCTTCGAGCGCCACGCCGAACGGGGCTTCAACCAGGCGCGCGAGATCGCGCGCAGCGTCGCGCGCCGGCTCGCGCTGCCGCTCGCGGCCGACGCGCTGCTGCGGACCCGGCACGGCGCGCCGCAGGAGAAGCTTGCACTCGCCGAACGCCGCCGCAACGTCCGCGGCGCTTTCGCGGTCCGCGCCGACGTGCGCGGCCGCACCGTGGTCGTCGTCGACGACGTGATGACCAGCGGCGCCACGCTCGACGAGGTCGCCGCTGCGCTCAAGCGCGCCGGCGCGGCGCGCGTGCTCAACCTCGTCGTCGCGCGCACGCCGTAAGCGCGGTTAGCATGGCCCGATGTTCAACGTCGTGCTCGTCGAACCCGAGATTCCGCCGAACACGGGTAACGCGATCCGGCTGTGCGCCAACACCGGCGCGCAGCTTCACCTCGTTCGGCCGCTCGGCTTCGATCTCGACGACAAGCAGCTCCGACGCGCAGGGCTCGACTATCACGAGTATGCGAGCGTCAGGGTGCACGCGAGTTTCGACGCGCTGCTCGCTGCGGAGCGACCCGATCGCGCGCGGATGTTCGCGCTGACGACGAAAGCGTCGCGATGCTTCGCCGACGTCGAGTTCCTGCCCGGCGACTGGTTCGTCTTCGGCGCCGAGACGCGCGGCCTTGCGCCGGCGCTGCGCGATCGCTTCGCGCCCGGACAGCGCCTGCGCCTGCCGATGCGGCCGGGCAACCGCAGCGTGAACCTGTCGAACGCGGTGGCGGTCGTCGTCTACGAAGCGTGGCGCCAGTGCGGCTACGCGGGCGGAGGATAGCCCGCACGGATCACGTCCGGTCGAGGTCTTGCGCCGGGCCGCGGACCGGCACGCGCTGCGCGAGCCGTTCGAGCAGCGCTTCTGCCGACCCGTCGACCAGCAGCAGATCGCGATGCTCGGCGCGGATGAACCCCTCGGCCGCGCCGTGCCGCAGGAAAGCGAGAAGGTGATCGAAGTAGCCCTCGATGTTGAGCATCCCGACCGGCTTGGCCTGCAACCTGAGCTGCAACCACGTCACCATCTCGAACATCTCCTCGAAGGTGCCGTAGCCGCCCGGCAGCACGACGAACGCGTCGGCGCGCGCGGCCATCGTCCGCTTTCGCTCGTGCATCGAGGCGACCACCAGCAGCTCGTCGAGGTTCTGGTGCGCGACCTCGGGCCGCATCAGGTGCTCGGGAATCACGCCGATCACGCGCCCGCCGGCGGCGAGCGCCGCGTCGGCGAGCGCGCCCATCATGCCGACATGGCCGCCGCCGTAGATCGTCGCGATGCCGTTGCGCGCGAGCACCTCGCCGAGAGCGCGCGCGGCCGCGACATACGCGGCACGCGCGCCCGGCTGCGAACCGCAGAACACGCAGACCGAACGCAGCGGCTTCATCGCGCGTCTTCGCGCTTGGGGTCGCGCGCGAGCAGCTCGCCGAGCGCGGCGCGCGGCGCGAGCCGCCCTTCGAGCACCGCGCAGACCGCCTGCGTCAGCGGCATCTGCACGCCCGCCTGCGCGGCGCGCGCCGCGCAGGCCGGCGCCGACCACACGCCTTCGGCGACATGGCCCAGGTCGGCGAGCGCCTGCGCGAGCGGCAGTCCGCGGCCGAGCATCAAGCCGACCCTTCGATTGCGCGACAGCTCGCCGGTGCACGTGAGGATCAGATCGCCGACGCCCGTGAGCCCCATGAACGTCTCGGCTCGCGCACCCAGCGCCACGCCGAGCCGCGTGATCTCGGCGAGCCCGCGCGTGATCAGCGCAGCGCGCGCGTTGCTTCCGAGGCCGAGCGCGTCGGCGATGCCGGTGGCGATCGCCATCACGTTCTTCACCGCGCCGCCGACCTCCACACCGATCACGTCGTCTGTCGAGTAGATGCGCAGCGCCCCGCCGTGGAAGATGCCCGTGACCGTCTCGCAGAACGCCGCTGCGCCGGCCACCGTCAGCGCGGTCGGCAGTCCGCGCGCGACCTCCTCCGCGAAGCTGGGTCCCGACAGCGGGCCGGCGGCGTCGCGCAAGCGCGCCGCGCCGAGTTCTTCGGCGACGACCTGGTGCGCGAGCTTGCCGCTGTCGCGCTCGAAACCCTTGCAAAGCCAGACGATCGGGGCCGGCGGCGCGAGCGCAGCGAGCGCGCGCACGGTCTCGCGCAATGCGTCGGTCGGCGTGGCGATCACGAGCAGGCCGCCGTCGACGAACCGCGCAGCGCGCGCGAGATCGCTTTCGATCGCGAGCGAATCGGGCAACGCGATGCCCGGCAGATAGCGCGCGTTCTGACGCTCTGCGCGCAGCGCTGCCGCCCGCTCGGCGCCGCGCGCCCACAGCATCACCGCGTGGCGCGGCGCGAGCGCGCAGGCGATCGCGGTGCCCCAGGCGCCCGCGCCCAGCACCGCGACCCGAGCCATCGTCTACTGCTTGGTGGCGGTACCGGGCGGCACGATCAGGCTTTCGCGCTGCTGCGCGACGCGCTGCTGGTACATCGCCTCGAAGTTGATCTCGGCGAGGTGGATCGGCGGCAGCCCGGTGCGGTTGATCAGATCGGCGATGTTGGCGCGCAGGTACGGATAGACGATCCCCGGGCACACGATGCCGACGATCGCGTCGAACTGCTCGTTCGGGATACCGCGCATCTCGAAGATGCCGCCCTGCTTGGCCTCGACCAGGAACAGCACCTTGTCCTTGATCTTCGCGGTGGTGGTCACTCGGACGACCACTTCGTAGATGCCGTCGAGGACCTTGTCGTGCGTGACCTCGAGCTGGACGTCGACCTGCGGCGCCTCCTGCTCGAGGAAGATCTGCGGCGCGTGCGGCAGTTCGAGCGACGCGTCCTTCAGATAGACGCGCTGAAGCTGGAACACGGGCGTCGGCGCGCTGGCGGCACCGGCTGCGTTGGTATTGTCGGCCATGAGGATCCTTCGATAGAGCGCCGGTCGCCAACGCGGGCCGGCAGCGGGTGGGCGGGTATCAGGCGGCGAGCAGCGCGGCGAGCCGCCCCGCGCGGTCGAGCGCCGACAGATCGTCGAAGCCGCCGACATGCATGTCGCCGATGTAGATCTGCGGCACCGTGCGGCGGCCGGTTTTCTGGATCATTTCGTCGCGGCGCGCGGGGTCGAGGTCGACGCGGATCTTCTCGATCACGGTGACGCCGCGCGCCTTCAGCAGCAGTTCGGCGCGTTCGCAGTACGGGCACACGCCCGTGCTGTACATCACTACCTTGGCGGTCATGCGTTGTTCCTCTCGTCGCGGCGCGCCGCGCAATTAATTCAGGTTCTGACCGGCAGTCCGGCTTCCTTCCACGCGGCAATACCGCCGCCGAGCACGTAGACCTCGGCGAATCCCGCCGATCGCAGCGCCGCTGCGGCGCGCGTGGCGGACGTGCCGGTGTTGCACACGAGGATCACGGGCCTGTCCTTCTTCAGTTCGCCGGCGCGTTCGCCCACCGTTGCGAGCGGGATGTTCCTCGCGTTCGGCAGGCTGCCCTTGCCGAACTCCTCGGGCGAGCGCGTATCGACGACCTGCGCGTTCTTGCGGTTGATCAGCTGGATCGCCTGCAGTGTCGTCAGCGAGGGACCGCCGGCGCGGTTGCGCACCAGCGGCCAGACGAGCATCGCGCCGCTGATAAAGGCGATCGCGATCAGGAAGATGTTGTCGATGAAAAACTGCACGAAGGCATCCGGAGCGGCGATGAGAATGCCGATTATAAAATGCCGCGCATTGCCGCCCCTCGAAGCGCGTTCGCCCATGCACAAGCTCGTCCTGCTGCGCCACGGAGAAAGCCAGTGGAATCTCGAGAACCGCTTCACCGGCTGGACCGACGTCGATCTGACCGACACCGGCCGGCGCGAGGCGCAGGCCGCGGGGGAGCTGCTCGCGCGCGAGGGTTACGTCTTCGACATCGCGTACACGTCCGTGCTCAAGCGCGCGATCCGCACGCTGTGGATCGCGCTCGACGCGATGGATCTGATGTGGCTGCCGGTCGTCCATAGCTGGCGGCTGAACGAGCGGCACTACGGCGCACTGCAGGGACTGAACAAGGCCGAAACCGCCGCCAGGTTCGGCGAGCGGCAGGTGCTGCTGTGGCGGCGCGCCTACGACGTGGCGCCCGAGCCGCTCGCGCCCGACGATCCGCGCTGGGCCGGCAGAGACCCGCGCTACCGCCATCTGAAGCCCGAGGAGATCCCCGCGACCGAGTCCCTGAAGGACACGGTCGCGCGCGTCGTGCCCTTCTGGAAGGACTCGATCGCACCGGCCGTTGCGCGCGGCCGGCGCGTGTTGGTGGCTGCGCACGGCAACTCGTTGCGTGCCTTGGTCAAGTACCTCGACGGCATCTCCGACGACGACATCGTCGGCCTGAACATCCCGACAGGGCAGCCGCTCGTCTACGAGTTGGACGAGGCGCTGAAGCCGATCCGCCACTACTACCTCGGCGATCCGGAAGAAATCGCTCGGGCTGCGGCCGCGGTCGCGGCGCAGGGCAAGGCAGCGGCTTCGCCGCCGCAACGTTGAGACGCAAAGGGACTGCGCCCCCTTGGAACCCCCTTCGGCGCGACGAACCTCGAAGTCGAGTTTGCAGCGCACGCTGATCGCCGGCCTGGCCACGCTGCTAGCGTGTGCAGGTCTGCACGCAGCCCACGCGCAAGGCCGTTCGGCCGACGCGAAGAAGCCCGCCGCGGCGGCGCCGACGGCACCGGCGCGCAAGGCCGCGCCGCCGCCAACCACACCCCAAGCGCAACGCCGGCTTCAGGCCGAGCAGCGCGAGCTGCAGGCCAGGCTGGCGAAGCTCAAACGCCAGCTTGCACAGGCCGAAGCGACCCGCTCGGAAGCCGCCGATGCGCTGGCCGAGTCCGAGCGGGCGATCTCGGCAGTCAATCGCAGGCTGCGCGAGTTGTCCGCATCCCGGCAACAGATCGAACGGCAGATCGTCACGCTGCGGGACCGCAGCCGCGCGGTCAACGCGCGCCAGAGCGAACAGGAACGGCAGCTCGCGCTCGTGCTGCAGAGCCAGTTCGCACTGGCGCAGCGCAGCCCCTGGCAGAGCCTGATCGACGGCGACAGCCCGGACCGTGTCCGCCGCGACCTCGGCTATCTCGATTACGTCGTGCGCGCGCAGGTCCAGCGGATCGAAGAGCTCGGCGAACGGCGCCGGGAGCTTGCCGAACTCGAAGCCCAGTCCCGTGCCAAACAGGCCGAGCTTGCCGCGATCGCCGAAGACGAGCGAATGAACCGCGCGCAGCTCGTCCGCCAGCAGGCCGCCCGCAAGCAGACACTCGCCAAGCTGGCGCGCCAGATCGCCGGTCAGCGGCAGTCGATCGCCACGCTCGAGCGCGACGACCAGAGGCTCGCGGGGCTGATCGAGAACATCGGCAAGATCCTCGCCGAGCAGGCGCGTCGCGCGGAGGAACGGGCGCGCCGGCGGGAGGCCGCAGCCGCCTCGGGGCCGCGCAGCGCATCGCCCGCCAGCGAGCCGCAGCCGCAGCCCGGGACCCATCTCGCCCGATTGCGCGGCAGGCTATTGCTTCCGGTCGAAGGCGAAGTCGTCGCGCGCTTCGGCAGCCCGCGGCGAACCGAGGCAGGGGTCGACGGTCCGACCTGGAAGGGCGTGTTCATCCGCGCGGCCGAAGGGGCCGAGGTGCACGCGGCGGCCGCCGGTCGGGTAGTGTTCGCCGACTGGCTGCGCGGCTTCGGCAATCTGCTGATCGTCGATCACGGCGAAAGCGCGCTGACCGTCTACGGCAACAACGAGACGCTGCTTGCGAGCGTCGGCGACCGGGTCGAAGCGGGCGCGGTCATCGCCCAAGTAGGCAATACGGGGGGTAGCGCCGAGGCAGGCCTATACTTTGAAATACGAATCGAGGGCAGGCCAGTCGACCCCCTCAAGTGGATTGCGGCGCGCTAGGCTTCGACCCGTCATCAGCCGCATTCGTCACCATCCGGAGGCCGCATGAGCGGACGTTTGCGCAACTTTGGTCTGATCGGCGTCGGAGCGATCGCCGGGGTCGCCATCAGCCTGGCGATTTCGGCTTACGCGTTTCGCGACGCGCGCGGCCCGATCCCGCTGGAGGAGATCCGCCAGTTCACCGACGTGTTCGGCGCGATCAAGGCCAACTACGTCGAGCCGGTCGACGACAGAAAGCTGATCCAGGAAGCGATCTCCGGGATGTTGACGGGGCTGGATCCACACTCGGCCTTCCTCGATGCGGAAGCGTTCAAGGATCTGCAGGTCGGCACGCAGGGCGAGTTCGGCGGATTGGGCATCGAAGTCGGCGCCGAAGACGGCGCGGTGCGCGTGATCGCGCCGATCGACGACACGCCGGCGGCGCGCGCCGGCATCAAGAGCGGCGATTTGATCATCAAGATCGACGACAAGCTCACGCGCGGAATGACGCTGGCCGAAGCCGTGAAGCTCATGCGCGGCAAGAAGGGCACGACCATCGTGCTGACGATCGCGCGCAAGGGCGAGAGCAAGCCGCTCGAGTTCAAGCTCGTTCGCGACGTGATCCGCGTGCAATCGGTCCGTTCGCGCGTGATCGAGCCGGGCTACGGCTTCGTCCGGATCTCGCAGTTCCAGGAGCGCACCGTCGAGGACCTCGTCAAGCACATCAACGACCTGTACAAGCAGGGGCCGCTGAAAGGCCTGGTCCTGGACCTGCGCAACGACCCGGGCGGGCTGCTGCACGCGGCGGTCGGCGTATCCGCCGCCTTCCTGCCGCCGAAGTCGCTGGTCGTGTCGACCGACGGCCGCACCGACGACGCGCGCCGCCGCTTCATCGCGTCGCCCGAGGACTACCTGCGCGGCCGCGGCGAAGACGTGATCGCCAAGCTGCCGCGCGAGATCAAGAGCGTGCCGATGGTCGTGCTGGTCAACAACGCGAGCGCGTCGGCCTCCGAGATCGTCGCCGGCGCGCTGCAGGATCACAAACGCGCGACCGTCATCGGC
Organism: Burkholderiaceae bacterium; assembly: GCA_046291795.1. GTDB lineage: Bacteria > Pseudomonadota > Gammaproteobacteria > Burkholderiales > Burkholderiaceae_F > DSNY01. Next base: position 9,009 of record JBKBSH010000021.1, read on the forward strand.
ACGCAGACCTTCGGTAAGGGCTCGGTACAGACGATCATCCCGATCCGCGTCGACGGCGACAACCCGGCCGCGATCAAGCTCACGACGGCGCGCTACTACACGCCGAGCGGCCGTTCGATCCAGGCCAAGGGCATCGCGCCCGATCTGCTGGTCGAAGACACGCCCGAGGGCAATTTCGCCGGCCTTTCGGTGCGCGAAGCCGACCTCGTTCGGCATCTCGAAGACAAGGCCGACGCGGACAAGTCCGCAAAACCCGCGCAGGCCACGCCGGGCACATCCTCTGCGCCGCACGGCACGTCGGGCGAGGTGCCTGCGCGCCGTTACGAATTCGGCAGCGCCGACGACTTCCAGCTCAAGCAGGCGATGAACCATCTGAAAGGCCTGCCGGTCGAGGTCGCCAAGACGCGCGAGAGCGTCGCCACCGCGAAGGACCCGACGCCGAAGAAGTAGTCGGTGCGCTTGTCGAGCCGACGCCGCGATCGGGCCGCATAATGCGGCCCGATCCACTTTGCGCCCGATGGACGACCGCCAGCTCCTGCGCTACTCGCGCCACATCCTGCTCGACGAGATCGGCGTCGACGGCCAGGAGCGCATCCGCGCGGCCTCGATGCTCGTGATCGGCGCCGGCGGACTCGGTTCGCCCGCCGCGTACTACCTCGCGTCGGCCGGTGTGGCGAGGATCACGCTGGTCGACGGCGACACGGTCGATCTCACCAACCTGCAGCGGCAGATCCTGCACACGACCGATCGCATCGGCATGCCCAAGGCCGAATCGGGCCGCGCGACGCTCGCGGCCATCAATCCCGAGGTCGAGGTCGTCACGGTCGCTCGCCGCGTCGACGCCGATGCGCTCGATGCGCTCGTGCGCGACGCGACGATCGTGCTCGACTGCACCGACAACTTCGCCACGCGCCACGCCGTCAACCGCGCCTGCGTGGCGCATCGCAAACCGCTCGTGTCCGGGGCGGCGATCCGCTTCGACGGTCAGCTCGCGGTGTTCGACCTGCGCCGCGACGACGCGCCGTGCTACGCGTGCCTTTTTCCCGAGGGCGAAGGCGAAGACGAGCTGTGCGCGATCATGGGCGTGTTCGCACCGCTGACGGGCATCGTCGGCACGCTGCAAGCCGCCGAGGCGCTGAAGCTCGCCGCCGGCATCGGCGAGTCGCTGAACGGAAAGCTCCTGATGCTCGACGCGCGCGGCATGCAGTTCCGCACCGTCCGGGTGCCGCGCGATCCGGCGTGCACGGTGTGCGGCGCGCGCCGCGGTGCACACTGCCCGCCGGAACAAAAAAGGGCCCCGTAGGGCCCTCACGAAAGCGCAGATCGCTCAACGCGTCCCGCCGCGAGCAGCGGACCGGCGACGCCCGCGCACACGCAGCACACTGAGCATCAGCAAGCCGGCGCCGAGCAGCAGAACCGAGCTCGGCTCCGGAATCTCCGCCGTGATGCGGATCCAGCTCAAGTACGGGTGTAACAGCACGCCGCCGCCCGCGTCGCCGAAGTCGCCGCTGCGGCAGCGCCCCCGGCTGTCGCGCGGGTCGTCGCCGTAGCAGAAGTTGATTCCGAACGTGTTGTTGGCGACGAGGAAGTACTCGCCCGTCCACGACCGGATGAACGAAGGTCCGCCCGAATCGCCGCCGCCGAGATGCGTTTCGATGTCGTTGCCGAGGTACCCGGAGCAGGCCAGCCCGAGAAGGCAGAACGTGTCGCGGAAAACGCCGCCGCGGGTGCCGTCGAAGTCGTAATACCAGACCTCGCGCGGCGACGCCGGATTGAAGTTGGCTTCGTCGTCGTTGTCGAACAAGTCGTAGATGTTGCCGCCGACCCGCTTGACGAAGAAGTTCGGGGGCACGGTGTAGCCGTTGACACCGTCGCCGCTCGTGCCGTAGCCGACCATCGTGAACTCGGTGCCCGTCGCCATTTCCTCGTCGGCGAGGCGATAGGTCCGCACGGTGTCCGGCAGAGCCTGCGACAGTCGGATGATCGCGAGATCGTCGTTGACGCAGCCGAACGTGCCATCCGGGCAGATGCCGAACCCCTGATAGTCCGGATGGATCGTCACCTGGCTGGCAGTGATCAGGTCGGTCGCCGGGTTGAAGAACCCGTCGTCGTTGACGACGACGCGAACGTCGTTGCCCATCTGAGTAATGTCGATCACCTGCCCGTTGTCGAGCGGATCGACGCAGTGCGCCGCCGTCAGCACCATGAACGGCGAGATCGCGGTGCCGCTGCAAATGAAGCTCTGTTGAGCCCCGCCCGGCGGCGTATAGCGGATGTTGATACTGACGACACCGGTAAAGGGCGAGGTGGTGACGTTGGGATCGACACGCGCGGCCGGGCTGTCCGGCGGCGCACCCGCCTGGATCAGCGGCTGCAATTCGGCCTGCCCCGTGCCTTGCAGCGTTTGAATGACCGTCGCCAGCGCCAACGCCGGCACACCGAACAGAAGCGCTGCAACCGCCGCCGTCAATCGATTCATTCTTGGCTCTCCCCGCAGTGGAACTCTGGTTCGACACAGCGCGCAAGCAAAGCGCATGCCCGACTCGTTCAACGCGGGCAAGTCATTGAGCGAATGGGAATCGGCTCGAAAGGGATGGCGCCCCTTTCAAGCAGGTGTAAAGCGGAGTGACGGTGCGATCGAACGCGCGTCCCGCGTTCGCGTGAGGCAGCCGCGGACCTGCGGGCCGGAAGCGCTCAGACCAGCAGCGCCGGCAGTTGCGCTTCGAGCCCTTCGGTCGGCGGCTTCTTGAAGCGGCTCTTGGCAAAACGGTGCCAGCGGCCGATCACGTACGCGACGACGAGGTTCGCGCGCGCGGCGGCGTCCAAGTTCTCGGGCAGTTCCTTTTCGGTCATCGCCAGACGGAAACTCTGCTTCAGCGACGCCTCGATGCGCTCGACGAGCTGGTTCATGCGCTCCTGCAACCGCTCGTTCTCGTTGACCAGCGCGTCGCCGATCAGCACGCGCGTCATTCCGCGGTTGGTCTGCGCGAAGTCGAGCAGCATGACGACGATCTGCCTGACCTGCTTCAGTCCCGACGGTTCCTTCGCCGAGATCTCGTTGATCAACCCGAAGATCGTCGTTTCGATGAACTCGATCAGCCCCTCGAACATCTGCGCCTTGCTGGCGAAGTGGCGATACAGCGCAGCCTCCGATACATCGAGCTTGGCCGCCAGCGCCGCGGTCGTGACCTTTTCACCCTTCGGGTCTTCCAGCATCGCGGCCAGCGTCTGCAGGATCTGGAGCTTGCGGGCGCCGGGTTTGCGTTTGCCGGATCCGGCCGGCGGCTTGTCGGAGGAACTGGCGGTGTCCATGGCGTGCTTCCGTGGGGACGGAAAATCTACCGGAAACTCGCGCGACGTGGGGGGTTACTTTCGTAGAAAAGCAAGCCTTCTCGGAAGATCGAGGACCGAGCGCACGCGCAGTCCGACGTAGACCGCCCGCCCGGTCCGGCGGGCACCGCAGGTTGCTGTTCGCCGCGTGACCAGCACCGTTCGAAAGCCGACCACGCGCGCGGCCTTCAGATTCGACGCGCTGTCGTCGACCATCACCGCGCGGTGCGCGGGGATGCGCTCCCGCGCGAGGATGTGCCGCAGCATCGCGCGCGACGGCTTGGGACGGAAGTCGCCGTGCACGCGCATCCGCTCGATCGTGTAGCGCGCGCCGATGTGCGGGTGCAGGGCAAGTTCGCGCAGCACCGCATGCGCGTAGCGCTCCGGCGCGTTGGTCAGCAGCACCTTGCGCCCGGGCATCCGCGCGAGCAGCCGCGCCAGCCCGCGCTCGGCGCGCAGCAGCGCCGCGACGTCGAAGTCGTGTGTGACGCGCAGAAAATGGTGCGGATCGACCGCATGATGCCGCGCGAGGCCGAGCATCGTCGCGCCGTAGCGGCGCCAGTAGGTGAGCCGAAGCCGGTCCGCGTCGCGCGCATCGACATCCAGGTGCGTGGCGACGTACTCGGTCATGCGCCGGTCGATCGCACCGAAGATCGCATGCGACGCGTCGTGCAGCGTGTCGTCGAGGTCGAAGAACCACACGAGCCGTGCGCCCGCTGCTGCCATGGCGGCGCGACCGGGTCAATGGCTGCGAATCATCGTGCCCACACCGGCGTCGGTCAGGATCTCGAGCAGCAGGCAGTGGTCGACGCGACCGTCGATGATGTGCACGCTCTTGACGCCGCTGCGCGCAGCATCGAGCGCCGAGCCGATCTTCGGCAGCATGCCGCCCGAGATCGTGCCGTCGGCGAACAGCTCGTCGATCTGCCGCGCCGTGAGCCCCGTCAGCAGCTTGCCGGTCTTGTCGAGCACGCCCGGCGTATTGGTCAGCATCACCAGCTTTTCGGCGCGCAGGACTTCGGCGATCTTGCCGGCGACCACGTCGGCGTTGATGTTGTAGGTCGCCCCTTCGTCGTCGAAGCCAATCGGCGAGATCACCGGAATGAAGGCGTCCTCCTCGAGCGCCTTGACCACCGCCGGGTTGATCGCGTCGATCTCGCCCACCTGCCCGATGTCGTGCAGCTTGGTCGGGTCGTCGCGATCGGGGATGCGCAGCTTGCGCGCGCGGATCAGCCCGCCGTCCTTGCCCGTCAACCCGACGGCCTGGCCGCCGAAACGGTTGATCAGCGTGACCAGCTCGCCCTGCACCTCGCCGGCGAGCACCCACTCGACGACTTCCATCGTTTCGGCGTCGGTCACGCGCATGCCCTGCACGAAGGTCGACTTCTTGCCGACGCGCTCGAGCGCCTCGTCGATCTGCGGGCCGCCGCCATGCACGACGACCGGGTTCATGCCCACGAGCTTCAACAGCACCACGTCGTGCGCGAAGCTCTCCTTCAGCCGCTGGTCGATCATCGCGTTGCCGCCGTACTTGACGACGATCGTCCTGCCGTGGAAACGGCGGATGTAGGGCAGCGCCTCGGAAAGGATTTCGGCCTTCAGCTCGGGCGGGATCTGGGCGCGGTCCATGTCGATCTTCATCGGCGGTGCGGTGACGGCGCGCAGTGTATCGGACCACTTCGCGCCGACGGTCGGTGCGGCCAACGGGCGGCCGCGCGTTCGGGTGCAAAATCCGCGTGCGGGCCGGCTGCCATCGGACCCGTCGCGACCAGGAGCTGCACCATGCAACAGGAATTCGAAATCACCGGGATGCACTGCGGCGGCTGCGTGAACCGCGTCACCAAAGCGCTGAAAGCAATCGCCGACGACGTCACCGTGACGCTCGATCCGCCGCGCGCGGTCTTCGGCGAACCCGTCGATGCGGAAGCCGTCCGCGCCGCCGTCGCCAAGGCCGGCGACTACACGGTGCGACCGCTGCGCTGAACTCGCCCCACGCCGCCGGCCCGGGTGCCGGTCCGGCCGGTGCCGGTCGTGCCGAGACGCCGAGGCGACGCCGCGCAGGTGCTTGATCCATGGCGCCGCGTGATCTCGCACCGGTGCTATGTTGCCTTGGAGGACCGGGAAAGGCTGCGGTGGCGGGTATGGTGCCTCACTGGGAACACTTCGCGCACGGCGCCGACATCGGCGTGCGCGGCGTCGGCCGCACGCCCGCGCAGGCGTTCGAGCAGGCCGCGGCTGCGCTGACCGCGGTGATCGCCGATCCGGCGACCGTCGCCGCGCACACCCCGGTCGATGTCGCGTGCGAAGCACCCGACATGGAACTGCTGCTTGCCGACTGGCTCAATGCGCTCGTCTACGAGATGCAGGTGAGAAAGATGCTGTTCGGCCGCTTCGAGGTGTCGATCGACGGTACGCGGCTCGCCGCGCGGGCGTGGGGCGAGCCGGTCGACGTTGCGCGGCATCGCCCGGCGGTCGAAGTCAAGGGCGCGACGTACACCGAACTTGCCGTGCGGCACCTCGACGACGGCAGTTGGCTC
>JBKBSH010000217.1:0-4624 GCA_046291795.1 Burkholderiaceae bacterium
ACGGAGCCGGTGGCAGCGTCGGCCTTGCGCCGCTAGGCCGGATATTTCACGAGGGACGCGGGAAAACGAGCCGCGCGCAGCGCGCGAGGCGAGTTTCGAGCGCAGCGGCCTTTGCGCGGATGCATGCAGGATGCGGACAACGCAGTTGCGGCGCAGGCTCATGCCGGCGCAGCCGGCGTGAAGCCGCGAAGCGGCGGCCGAAGCCATTGCGCGAGAGGGGCGAAGGCGGAGCCAGCCGAAGCGCCCTGCGGCGCTTCGCGAAACCCCGCCTCCGCCCACAGGCGCCGCGCAAACCCGCGTAGCCCCGGCGGTACCCATTGGATCGGCAGCCTGCCGGCCGGAAACGCCGATCCACAGAGGCAGAACGTACGCATACGGGGGCGACCTCGTGAAATATCCGGGCTAGGGCCGATCGCCCTGCTCACCGAGCAGGGCACCGCCGGCTGCGCGCACCCGTTCTGCCACACGCCGTCCGCGCTCAGACCGGCGCGCTCAAGGGTGGAGCGGCCTCACATCGCTGCCGCTGCGCGCCCAAAGCTCCAGCGGATTGCCGACCGTGCTGCGCAGATGCCTGCGCGCCATCGCGGCGGTGACGCGGTCGGTGAACGAGATCGACTGCGGGAAGCACTGGCCCGCGAGCCGGTACAACCACGTGCGCCGGCGCACGATCACTGCGGCTCTCCCGCGGCAGCGACGGCCAAGCCGGCAAGCTGCTTGCGGCGCTTGCTGCCGTTGCGGCCCGTCAGCAGCGCGCTGATGCGCCGGTCGAGCGCGTCTGCCGCGTCCAACGGAATGCGGCCGATCGCTCTCTGGTGATCGAGGTTGTCGAGCAGGCTGAGCAACTGCTCCTGGCTGAGCGTCTGCAGCTTTCCTCGGTCCAGTCGATACGCATCGGCGCGTGGAAGACGGGCCGGACTGCACCTGCTGATTTCCGCGCCATGGCGATCCTTTCTCAAACGGGCTAAGTGGGTTCCGTTCGGCCTGCGCCTCCAGGCGTCCGGTGAAGCGTCAGGGCCCGGCTCATCGCGGCGACGCCGCGCGGCACTTGCTCGTCGCCCGCAGCGCGCCTCGTCGACCGATCGGGCGTGGATGCGCGTCCCGATCCGCCGCATCGACGAAGTATGGACCCGTCGAGCATGATCCGGGGCGCTTATTTCGCCGGCGCCGGCGACCTTGCGACTCGAATTCCGCCGCTGCTTCGCGTTCGGCTTCAAGTCCTCGCCGAAAAAAATAAATCGTTCGACACGCGGCGCAAAAGCAGGTACTGTGCGTCTGCTTGCGTTGAAGGTTCGTCTTTCCTCAGGTTCTCTCAGGCCCGTTGCGGTTCATCGTGACGGCGCATCCCGGGTTTTCCAGGTTCGCGTTTCTTGATCGTCGGCTCGCCGCGGGGCGTTCTCGGGGCGGTTTACTTCTCATTGACCTTTAAGGAACGAGAAAATGGCAACAGGTACAGTCAAGTGGTTCAGCGACGCCAAAGGGTTCGGATTCATCACGCCCGAGGACGGCGGCAAGGATCTCTTCGCGCACTTCTCCGAGATCCAGGCCGGCGGCTTCAAGTCGCTCGCCGAGGGACAGCGCGTCCAGTTCGTCGTCAAGCAGGGGGCCAAGGGCCCGCAAGCCGGCGAAATCAAGATCGTCTGACCGACGATCGAACGGGGATGGCGCGGCCCCGTGCCGCGCCTTCTCCCGCTCGGTGCCGTGCAGCGCGCGGTGCCGGGACTCCACTCACGGTCGCAGGCCCGGGCGCACACCCGCGCCGCCGCCCGTAAAGAGCCGGCTCGCGCCGGCTCTGCCGTTTTCCTGCTTCGCTTCCCCGGAGGGCCCACCATGGCCAAGGAAGAACACATCGAAATGAACGGCGTCGTCGACGAAGTGCTGCCCGACTGCCGCTATCGCGTCACGCTGGACAACGGCCATGCGCTGGTCGCGTACTCCGCCGGCAAGATGCGCAAGCACCACATCCGCATCCTGGCGGGCGACAAGGTCTCGCTCGAACTGTCGCCCTATGACCTCAGCAAGGGGCGAATCACGTTCCGCCACATCGAGAACAAGCGGCCGGCGGCGCCGCAGCGGCGCCGGCGCTGATCGACGGGCAGGACTTCGGTCGCTCGCGGAACCGCGCGCGACCCGATCGCGCGCATGCGCGTTGCACCCGTTGCCTATCGCGGAAACGACTGCGCCATGAAGTCGACGAACGCGCGCACGCGCGCGGAAAGCCGGTGTCGCTGCGGGTAGACGGCATAGATGTCCGCCTCGGGCGTCCGATAGTTCGCGAGCACCTGCACGAGCCGGCCACTGCGCAGGTAGCGCGCGATGTCCCATTCGGCGCGCATCAGGATGCCGTGGCCGTCGAGCGCCCAGTTGACTGCGATCTCGCCGTCGTTCGTGGTGAGGTTGCCGCGGATTTTCACCGCCACCGTGCGCTCGCTCGCGCCTCGACCGGTCGCCAGCCGCCAGACGCCATACGCCTCGTCCCCCTGGCGGATACCGATGCAGTTATGACGCGCGAGGTCCGCGGGCGACTTCGGGACGCCGCGCCGCGCGAGGTATGCGGGCGACGCGCACAGCAGGCGGCGGTTGCCCGCGAGCCGGCGCGCGACCGCACGCGTATCGGGCGGCGCGCCGAAGCGGATGCAGACGTCGAACGCATCGTCGGCGAGCGGCGGCGGACTGACCGAGAGCTGCAACTGGACCTCCACCTGCGGATGCCTGCGCACGAAGCGTGAGATCGCCGGCGCGACGTGGCTGCGGCCAAACCCGAGAGTCGCGTTGACGCGCAGCAGCCCGCGCGGCTCGGCGCGCGCAGCGCCGAGCAGTTGCGCAAGGTCGTCGATCTCGCCCAGGATGCGGCGCGCGTGTTCGAGGTACAGCTCGCCCTCGGGCGTCAAGCTCATCCGGCGCGTCGTGCGGTTGGCGAGCGCGACGCCGAGGCGCGACTCGATCTGCGCCAGCCGCTTGCTGACCGCCGGCGTCGTGATCCCGAGCTCGCGCGCGGCCGCGCTCAGGCTGCCGCACGCGGCGAGCGTCGAAAAGAAGCCGAGGTCGGCGGGCTGGATGCCCGATTTCATCGTCGCCGATCGTTGAATCGAAGTTAACGGTAGATTGAGTTTCGCAGCGAATCCGGCGCGCGCCGTGATCGTACAGTCCGGCAGTGCGCACGGAGAAGAACCGGATGACGACTTATCGCATCGCGCTGATCCCCGGCGACGGCATCGGCAAGGAAGTCGTACCGGCCGGTCGCCAGGTGCTCGAGGCGCTCGCGGCGGCGGGTGGCTCGCTGCGCTTCTCGTTCGAGTCGTTCGAGTGGGGCGGCGACTGGTACCGCAGGCACGGGGCGATGATGCCGGCCGACGGACTCGATGCGCTGAACGGCATGGACGCGATCCTGTTCGGCTCGGCGGGCGACCCCGACATTCCCGATCACGTGACGCTGTGGGGCCTGCGGCTCGCGATCTGCCAGGGATTCGACCAGTACGCCAACGTACGGCCGACGCGCGTCCTGCCGGGCATCGAATCGCCGCTGAAACGCTGCGCGCCGGGCGATCTGGACTGGGTGATCGTGCGCGAAAACACCGAAGGCGAGTACTCCGGCGTGGGCGGCCGAGCGCACCGCGGCCACCCGATCGAGGTCGCGACCGACGTCAGCATGATGACCCGCGCGGGCGTCGAACGGATCATGCGCTACGCGTTCGCGCTGGCGCGCTCGCGGCCGCGCCGGAAGCTCACCGTCATCACGAAGTCCAACGCGCAGCGCCACGCGATGGTGATGTGGGACGAGATCGCCGCGCAGGTGGCGCGCGAGTTCCCGGACGTGGCGTGGGACAAGGAGCTCGTCGACGCGGCGACCGCGCGGATGGTCAACCGCCCCGCCTCGCTCGACACGATCGTCGCGACCAACCTGCACGCCGATATCCTGAGCGATCTGGCCGCCGCGCTCGCAGGCAGCCTCGGCATCGCGCCGACCGGCAATATCGATCCCGAGCGACGTTTCCCGTCGATGTTCGAGCCGATCCACGGCTCCGCATTCGACATCATGGGCAAGGGGCTCGCGAATCCGATCGGCACGTTCTGGTCCGCGGCGATGATGCTCGAGCACCTGGGCGAGTCGGCCGCGGCGGCGAAGTTGATGCGCGCGATCGAAGCCGTGACGGCCGAGCCCAGGCTGCACACGCGCGATCTGGGCGGCACGGCGACGACCGCCGAGGTCACCCGCGCGGTGTGCGATCGCCTGGCCGGCTGACGCGCGCCTGCAGGAGCATGGGGCAACGATGATCCAACCGATGGGGAGACGGACGATGAAACGATCGCTAGCAGCGCTGTTGCTGGGCCTGGCGTCGGCGGTTTCGGCGCAGACCTGTCCCGACAAGAACATCCTTTACTGGCAGGCGTTCACGCCGGGCGGCGAGTCGGATCTTTCGGCGCGCCACCAGCAGGTGGTGCTGAAGAAGAAGTGCCCGGCAATCGAAACGATCATCCAGTACAAGCCGGGCGCGGGCGGCGGCCTGATGTGGGCGCAGATCAACCAGCTCCCGGGCGACGGGCTCAATATCGTCGGCATCAACCTGCCGCACATCGTGTTCCAGCCGCTCGAAGGCCAGGTGCAGTACAAGACCGACGACATCGT